>CAIKQM010000167.1 GCA_903829565.1 uncultured Planctomycetota bacterium | reverse complement strand
GGGGAACCGAAGGCTCGACCACGCAACTAGTGGCCGAGGTCCCCGCCGGAGTCAGTGCAGTGCTGCTGTACAGTTTGCCTGACACGGGCACGCTGACCTTGAATGGCAAGGCCATCTCGGGCGAGTCTCAAGCTGATGGAACACTACGCCTTGCCTTGCCTGAGGGCCGGCAAGAGTTGCGGCTCACGCGCTAGGTTGGTGCTGATCAGGAGTCAGGTCAGCAGGTTTGCTGCGTTCCACGCCTTCTCCCGTCGTGCGGCGCAGCACCGCGATCCAGCTCACGCCCTTGTGGCTAGGGCTGCGACGATGATCGAGCTCATGGATCAGCCGCAGGCCTTCGCCTGCGAAGATCGCTTGCAAGAGCGCGTTCACCGGCGCCATGGGCGTCTTCATGTCGGTGCCCGCACCACCACTTGTGCGTCCTTGGCGGCGATTCGCCCTGCGTGCTACACGCACCAGCGGTGCCAGTCGCCAGTTCAACGCCTCGTACAGGCGCACCTCGACCGGTAGTCCCGTCCACACGGCACGCAAGCGCTCTTCCTCATAGCGGCGCCAATGACAACTGGCCTCATCGTGCGCACTCCATAGCTTGGGGTCCGCCGGCACAGTGATGAGCACATGCGCGCCAGGCTGCAAGCGCGCCACCACGCCCGAGAGAAAGGCGAAGTCGTCTTCGATGTGCTCGAGCACATCCATCAACAACACCAAGTCGCGGCCTTCTACGCGCGCCAAGGTGTCCGTGTTCGTGCCCGCACGCTCGAACTGGGCTTGCGGAAAGCGCGCACGCGCTGCTTGGATCGCCGCTTCGGCCGCATCGACGCCGAGCACATCGTGATCCTTGGCGAGAGCGCCCGCGTTCCCGCCCGTGCCGCAGCCCGCATCCAGCACCTTCCAGCGCTGTCCGCGCGCCATACGGCTGACCAGCGCAGCCACAATGCCGCGCCGCGCCGCGAACCACCAATGGCGATCCTCGAGCTTCGCGATCCAATCGATCTGTTCGACGCGCATGCCTGTCCAGAGTACCTTCAAACGATGCGCCTTGTCCCCCTCACTCTGCTCTTCGTGTGTTGGCTCGCGTGGTGTGTTGCGCCGCTCCAAGCGCAGAAGAAGAAGGACGAGGTCTGTCCGTGGTGCAAGCATGATCCTGTGTTGATGCAAGCGGCGGGCATCGTGTCGCACGAGGCCGGTCCGTTCGGCACCTACGAAGCGGGCGAGTTACCCAAGAAGTTGCCCTCCGCGCAGTGGGTCTTTCTCGAGACAGCGCATGTGCGTCTCGCCAGCAACATGCCTGCGGTGAACTTGGACACCAAGGAAGCTCTGCTGGTCGAGGCGGAGCTCGCGCGACTCGCGTTGGTGTTGCCCGGTGTTCCAAAGAAGACCAAGAAGCTCGATCCGTGGTTGCGCGCCCACTTGTGGGCGATGAAGGCCGAGGAGTTCTACGCGCGCTTCCAGCGTTTGCTGCAAGTGACCGATGCGGACTTTCCCGAGTCACGTGGAGCAGGGCCCTTCATGGGCGACGGCAAGTACCTCGGCGAGAAGGACAAGTTCGAGC
>CAIKQM010000166.1 GCA_903829565.1 uncultured Planctomycetota bacterium | reverse complement strand
TGCTTGGGCGCGCGCGCACCGATGCGGCGCGCGACCGCAGCCAAGTGCGCCGGCGTTGTGCCGCAACAACCGCCCACGATGTTCAAGCCGTCTTCTTGCACAAAGCGCTCGAGCCAATCGGCGAGCTCTTCCGGCCCAAGCGGGTAGTGCGTCTTGCCATCGACCAACTGCGGCAAGCCGGCGTTGGGGTAGACCATCACCTTCTTGCGGCAGTTCTGACCGAGCAAGCACACATGCTCACCCATCTCGCGCGGTCCGGTTGCGCAGTTGATGCCGATCACATCAATGGGGTACGGATCCAATAGCGCGATGGCAGCCGCCATCTCCGTGCCCACCAGCATCGTGCCCGTGACCTCCATCGTGACGGAGACAAAGATCGGCAGGTCTAGACCTGCTTCTTCGCGTGCGGCCAAGATGCCGTTGACGGCGGCCTTGATTTGCAGCGGATCTTGGCACGTTTCGATCAAGAAGCCGTCGACGCCACCGTCAATCAAACCGCGTGCTTGTTCGGCGTAGCTGTCCTTGAGCAGCGCATAGCTTGTGTGTCCCAGTGTGGCCAACTTGGTGCCAGGGCCCATCGACCCCACACAGAAGCGCGGCTTGTCCGCAGTGCTGTACGCAGCGCACGCTTCCTTGGCCGCGATGGCGGCTGCGCGATTGATCTCACGCGCCTTGTCGGCGAGTCCGAATTCGGACAGCACATGCGGCATGGCACCAAAGGTGTTGGTCTCCACGATGTCGCAGCCCGCAGCGAGATAGTTCTCGTGGATCTTGCGGATGGCATCGGGCCGCGTCAGGTTCACATAGTCGACGCAGTTTTCGTGCCCGTGGTAGTCACGCTCGAGATCGAGATTCGCCGCGTGAATCTGCGTGCCCATCGCTCCATCGAGGATCAGGACGCGTGTCTCCAATGCTTGACGCAAGCTGCTCATCTCAGCGAGCTCCCTTGGTCGCGGTCGCAACCAGCGTCATGAAGTGCGGCGGTTGCGGATCACGCGCGGCGCGCCGCACCGAGGGACGCTCAAAGCCAGCTTCCAACAGCATGTGTTCCAACTCACCTTCGCCGAAGCCCAAGTGGCGGTGTTGCAACTGCTCCTTGACCCAGCTCTCGCCATGCGCAACAAGATCGAGCACCAGCAAACGGCCACCACGCACCAGCACGCGCTGCGCTTCGCGCAAGGCCAGCAACGGATCATCACAGTGGTGCAACGCTTGCGACAGCACCGCGACATCAAAGGAGTGATCCGGCAAGGCCAAGTGCGCGATGTCGCTCTCGACCGTGACGATGTTGCCGATGCCTTTCTGTGTCGAGCGCGTGCGCAGCTGCGCCAGCATCTGCGGGCTCAAGTCCACAGCCGTCACTTCGCTGGCGACCTCGGCCAACATCATGGTCAACAAGCCGTCGCCCACACCGAGGTCGACATAGCGCCCGCGCGGCGCCAGTTGCAGCAAGCCCCGTGCGAGTCCCTCCCATGTGCGACCCGGCAGAGGCTGCTCGCTGAAGTCGGCCGCCACGCGATCAAAGTACGCGCGCGCGTCTTCGCGGCGCCGGTCGCGCAACGCCTCCAGTCCCGCCATGTCGGCCTCAAACTCGGGACTCTGCCGCGCTTGCTTGAGCGCCGTCTCGGCGATCGTCGCGGCCGTGCCGGGCACGATGCCGTACAAGCTGCGGCGCCCATGCCGGCGGTCCTGCACCAATCCGACTTCCTTCAATAGGGCAAGGTGGGTCGACACCCGGCTCTGGCCCATGTTGAGGATCTCGGTGAAGTCGCTGGTGGAGAGTTCCTCCTCCGCCAAGAGATTCAGGATGCGCAGCCGAGTTTCGTCGGCCAGAGCTTTGAGCAAACGCGAGGTGCCGTTGAGTCCGATCATGGTATCCGGATGAGATGATAGCCCGATTCCGTGAGCGAGGTGCAAACTCTCCGTTAGCATTGGAAGTTCCCACTATCGCCCCATGCATACGCTCACCTCGCACCTCCTCAGACTGGCCTCGGCCCTCGTCCTTTCCCTACCCGCCGGTGCTCAATGGACCTCGGCCCCCGCGGCGAACACGCCCCTGGGCATCTTTGCCGGCGACTCCGCTGTGCCCAAGGTCGCAGCCTGCGGCGACGGCAGCACGTGGTTTGGTTGGTTCGATAACGCCAGCGGTGCCTATGTGGTCCGTGTGCAGAAGCTCGACGCCAGCGGCGCCCCCGTCTTTCCTGCCGGGCTGGTCGTCAGCAGCCAGCCGCAGAACACCTCGCTCGTCGACTGGGACCTGATCCACGACGGCGAAGGCGGTTGCGTGCTGGCCTTCACCGATGTGCGCGCGGGTGGCGATCTGGATACCTACGCCTACCGCGTCGACGCGGCTGGCAACCAAGTGTGGGGCGCGAATGGCCTCACCCTGTCGACGGACGCGGACTTCGAGGCCAACCCGGCGCTCGCCCGTTTGACCGATGGGTCGTTCGTAGTGGTCTGGGCGGACTCGCCGAACACGGGCCCTGGCGCGCTGCGCATGCAGCGCATCGCCGCCAACGGCACGCCGCTCTTCGCGCCCGAGTCGGTGTCGCTTGTCGGTGGCGGCACCGAGAAGCCCGCCTTTCATCGCGTGGTCGCCACGCAAGACGGTGGTTGGATCGTGTCCTACGTGCGTGACACCGCGAGCTTCCTTTCACCGCGACATGTGCGCGCGCAGAGGTACAACGCGCAAGGCGCAGCGCAATGGGCCAGTCCAGTATCTGTCTACGATGCAGGTTCCGTGCCGATCGCGCACCTGCCGCGCTTGGTCGCTGATGGCAATGGTGCTTGGTTGGCGTGGCATCGCTCAGCGGG
>CAIKQM010000165.1 GCA_903829565.1 uncultured Planctomycetota bacterium | reverse complement strand
CCGGGACCAGCGCGCTGGACATCCGTGAGGGTCAATTCACGCGAGCGCACATCACTTCCCGACCACGCCGACACAGCGGCTTCCAAGTACTCTTCTGCGCCCTCAGGCAGCGCTGCGGACGGTGCACTAGTCGCGGCAACGTCAGGCGCTGGACAAGCGGCCAGCGCGCTCTGCACCACAGGCTCGTAGACGAATGTGGCTTGCGGTCCAGCTGGTTCGGAACCACAGGCCACCAGGCCCATGCTCCACACCAACGCCAACGCGCAACGAAAGCTCATGGCTGCAACACCACGCGGTGGACGAACTCGGCTTCGGTCTCGGGATCGGGGCGCAAAGGATCCTTCCAGTACGGTGTGCGCTTGTAAGTCAAGGCCACTTCCACAGCCCCTAGGCTGGCGGGATCATCCACCCAGACTTCTTTCGTCGCTGCGCTCGGCAACAAGGTGTCCACCAAGTCGACCTCATGCCGGTACGGACTGCGGAAACGCCAGAGATGCCGCCACGATTCGGCGGGAGCACCTTGCGGCGCAACAGGGCGCCACCACAAGTCGGCCGCGCGCGAACGCTCATCTGTAGGGAAGTGATGCCCTGCGCCGCTGTTCGTCAAGGCCACACGCACCAGCCCCTTGCTGCGCTCGGCGACAAGCGTGACCGCCTTGCGCACCGTCTCCAGCGAATGGCCTCCATGCATGGTGTGGTCATGCCCCGAGCCATCGGCGCGCGCAGGCATGTGACACTCCACACAACCAATGCCTTGTGCCGCGTACTGCGTCTCGCGCCATTGCGAGACGGTCTTGTGCTGGTCGTGACAACCGGCGCAGTGATCCACGCTCTTCAAGGAAGCCATCGCTTGCGGCCGGCACGGTGCGGCCGGATTGTCCTTGGTGCCCGCGACACCACCATCGGGCAAGGCATGGCAGGCGATGCAGTCGACGCCTTCGGCGCGGCGCGAGGCACGCGGCAGTACACGCGCACCGATACCCGTGCTGTAGATCTCCTGCGGTGCGTGGCAGTCAATGCAATCCGTGTTGGCAAAGTCGTTCGACAGCGCGCGCACATCGGGATTGAGCCACGAGTGGGCATGCTGGGAAGCGGACCACTCCGCATGTTCTTGCGCATGGCACTCCTTGCATTGCTGCGAAGAGGTGAAGCTGCGCGCAGGCGCCACTTCCGCAGGCGTACGGAACACCAAGACTACGGCCGTCACCCCTAGAAGGGCGATGACGCTGCCTAAGATGGTTTGAGCGCGGATCATGGAGCTAGCCGTCTACTGTCCCGTGGTCGAGCCGGACTACAGAGGTACCGTGCAGGCCCACTTCACCGGGGTCATGCGTGACATGCAGCAGTGTCAACTGGCGTTGACGCCGCAAGTCTGCCAAGCGTTGAACGAGCTCTGCACGCAAGGGGGCATCGAGCGGCCCTAGCGGCTCGTCTAGGAGCAACGTGCGTGGCTCGGCCGCGAGTGCGCGCGCCAATGCCAAGCGCTGCGCTTCACCACCCGAAAGTTCGCCGGGGCGGCGAGCCGCAAGCGGGCCCAACTCGACCAACTCCAACCAGCGCAGCGCCTGCGACGTGCGCTCGGCACGGCGCACATGACGGCAGGACAGCACGAACTCCACAGTGGCTTGGGCAGTCATGTGCGGCCACAACCCCGCCCCGCCGCCCTGAAACAGCAAGCCTACGCCGCGCCGTTCGGGCGGAACTAAGGACACGCGCCCTTCGCTGACGCGCACGCCATCCAGCTCGATGTACCCGGCCACCAGCGGTTGCAAGCCAGCGATCGCGCGCAGCAGCGTGGTCTTGCCTGCGCCCGAAGGTCCAACGACCACGCACCAAGCACCGGGCTCTACCGTCAAGGAAACTTGACGCAGCAAAGGCTGCCCGGCGACTTCGACGCGCAGTTGATGTACGAGTACCGCCGACTTCATGGCAGGCCTCCCATCCTCCGTTTGGCGAAGGTGCTCCACAAGATGCCGGGAACCAAGACAAAGAAGCAGATCCACAAAGCGAGCGCGGCGACCATCTCATCGCGCCCGAAGTGCACGGCGTTGTAGAGCCTGAACAGCGCTGTGCCGTTGGCAGCCGGAACCAAGATAGCCGCGTCCAATTCGCGCACACAGAACACAAAGACCACGGTGCCCGCCCCCACCAGCGGCCCAGCCAAGGCGGGCAGCACGATGCGGCCCATGGTCTTCGCCGGACCTGCTCCGGCCAGGCGCGCGCTCTCTTCAATGCGACGATCTGTCGCCGCAGTTGCAGCCGCCACACCCAAGATTGCCAGCGGCACATAGCGCCCTGCTTCCAACACCACCGCCATCCAGCCCGAGTCGTACAGCGCCGCAGTACTGGCGCGATTCCAGAGGGCGAGGTTGCCGATGCCGTACAGAATCGGCGGCACACACAACGGCAGCACGCACAGCACCGTACCGACCAACAAGAATCTACGCGTGCGCGCCATGGCATGGCCTAGTACCAGACCCACGGGCAGACACAGCAGTGCCGCTCCCAAGCCATACAACAGGCTCGCTTGGAGGTTCGCGCGCCCGTTGTCCAGGGCCTTGCCCAAGCTCGCGCCGACCACACTCCATTGAAAGCCCACACGTCCTCCACCGGCCTCCCACACCAATCGGGCCAGCGGCGCCACAGCCGTAGCAGCCACCAACAGCACCAAGGCCAGCCCCAAGGGCCAACGCCAAGGCCCCAACTGCACACGCGACGGCGCGCGGAAGTCGCCTTCAAAGGCGTACAGAGCCGACTTGCGCAACACCACGATGGCCGGCACCACGGCACACAATGTCAAAAGTACCAGCGGCCACGCCGCAGCCACCGCTTTGCTGGTGTCGTTGCCGCTGCGCCAAGAGGCGAAGATGTCATCGGCATAGACCGGGTACTTGGGACCCAACGAGCTGACGTAGTCCACCACGGCAAAGTCATTCACCGTGAACACGAAGGCGAAGGCCGCTGCAGCGAAGGCGACGGAACGCACCAATGCCCACTCCACACGCAGCACAGCCCACAAGCCGCCCACCAAACGCGCGGCATCGACGCGCCGACCATCGATGCGCTCGGCTGCGCGCGCGGTGTACAACGCCACCAAGGGATAGGTGCCTACACCCATGATCACGGCGGTAGCTAGACCACCACGCCAATGGGTATAGCCCACGCAGGCCATCGCCAGCACCAACGGTGGCAACAACAGCGGCACCAAGAGCAACGGACGCACGATGCTGGTGAAAGGCGCGTCCGAGCGCGCGACCAACCAACCACTGGGCACTCCAAGCGCGAGAGCAATGGCCGCAGCACCAAGTCCCAACTGTGCGGTGCGCAAGAGCAAGCCTGCACCACGCGCCACATCCAAAGCAGCTACATCAGCACCGCTCGTGCGCCACGCCATCGCCGCGACGGGGCCCAAGGCCACCACCGCAAAGCACAGCGCAGCAAGCAACACCAGCGGCCGGCTCACTTGAGGAAGAGCTCCTGGAACTCCTTCGCGCGCGCCTGAATCGAAGCGCCGACCGCGCGCAAGTCATAGTCCATGGGCTTGAACGCTTCAGCACCCACCACATGCGCAGGTCGCGGCACGCTGGCCCGCACCGGGATCTGCGCAGAGCGCGAAGCAGCCAGAGCGGCTTCGGTGCGCTCGCTCAACACCCAATCCACGAAACGCTGCGCCGCTTCCTTGCGCGGAGCGTAGGCCGGGATGCAGATGGTGTTGGGAATCAACATCGTGCCCACGCCATCCTTGTCCGGATAGACCGCTGCAACGGGCAGGCCCTTCTCGCGCGCGACGTTGTAATCGTCCGTATCGGTCCAACCGAATGCGGCTTGGCCCTCGCTCACCAAGCGCATCACATGCGCGTTGCCATTCGCCAGATTCAGCTTGCCTTCACGCGCCAACAGCGCGATACGTTCCAGATAACTGCGCGCCGCTGGCTCGCCCATGACCTGGTACAGCGCCGCCATGTGCGTGATCGTCGTACCGGCCAAGGGCCGCGCCATCGCGACCTTGCCGGCAAAGCGCGGATCCAGTAGATCGTCCATCGTCTGGATGCTGGCGGGATCAACGAGGTTCGTGTTGACGATGTAGATGCGCGCGCGTGCGGCAAAGCCGTGCCAGCGATGCTCGCGGTCGCGGAAGCGCTCGGGAATGGTGGCCGCGGAAGGTGACGCATACGGAAGCAAGAGGCCATCCTCGGCCAACGCCACCACCATCGCGAACTCGTTGCTCCAGAACACATCACAGCGCGGGCGCTCGCGCTCTTCGCGCACGCGCAGTGCTAGTCCCACGTTCTTGTTCGCCTCCACATCGAACTCGACGCGGACTTTGAGGCCTGTTTCCTGCTCGTACTGGCGAATGAGCGGCTCGCCGAACTCTTGGTCGAGCGAGCAATAGACCACGAGGTCAGGTTCGTCCGCGCAGGCGGTCAAGGCCAAGCCGGACAACAGGCACACGAGGACAGCTTGAGCCAGATGCCGTAGCTGCATGGAGAGTCGGGTCTGTAGCAGGGGCGGGACCATGAGGGAGCTGCTAGTAGACCAGATCACCCTTGGTCACCACGCATAGGATTGGTGTGACCGGCCCTGAGGCGGGTGCTAGAGACGGACTCAGGTACACTCCCCAGTAGTCTGCCAGTGCATCCCACCACCATGCCCACCACCGCCACCCAGCACGGACTCCGGCGCCTGATCGCGCGCCCGCTCGTCACCCTCGGCCACTTGGGGGCTCTCGTTCTGATCGGTCTTGCCGCGTGCACGCAGCCAAACATTCGCACGGAGGTAGGCCCGCCGCTGGCCCAACCGCAGGTCACGGATGCCAAGCCGCGCGAGTACCCCGGTCTGCACCAAGTGGTGGCCTACACGCCCGACATTTGGAGCGGTGCAGCACCCGAAGGACCGGCAGGGTTCGAGTCGCTGGCCCGTCTAGGCGTTTTGACGGTGCTATCGGTCGATGGCGCCGCGACGGAGGTGGACGAGGCGAACCGTCATGGCTTGCGCTATGTGCACCTGCCGCACGGCTATGACGGCATCGATGCCTTCCGTCGCTTGGAGATTGCGCGTGTGGTGCATGATCTGCCGCGCCCGATCTATGTGCACTGCCATCACGGCAAGCACCGCAGCGCAGCAGCTGTAGCTTCTAGTTGTGTGGCCTTGGGCTATCTCTCCATCGCCGATGCCGAAGCACGCATGCATGTCTCGGGCATCGCCGCGCAGTACAAAGGCCTGTTCCAAGCGGTGCGCGACTCGAAGCCGGTAGATGAGGCCACACTGAAGACGGCGGATGCTTCGTTCCCGGCGCAATCGAAGGTCTCGGACATGGTCGAGGCGATGGTCGCGATCGACTTCACCTTTGAGAATGTGCAGCACGTTGAGAAGGCCGGTTGGAAGGTGCCGAGCGACCATCCGGACCTTGTGCCAGCGGCCGAGCTGGGGCGCATGGCGGACCACTTCCGCACAGGTGCCGACACGCTGCCCAAGGGCGAGCAACAGGAGCTGATCGACTGGATGAAGCGCAGCTACACGCAAGTTGCCGAGTTGGAAGCAGCCTTCGTGGCCGGTACAGAGAGCGGCGACCAGCTGTCAGCGCGCTTCAAGGCAATCAGCCAGAACTGCAAAGACTGCCACGCGAAGTATCGCAACTGAGGTCAACTGTCGCGGCTGAGTTCCAGCGCCGTGTCCTCGATGGAGCGGGCCCGACTATGAACGCCGCGGCGCGTCTGCCCGCGGCGTTTGTGCGTTACAGCGAGACGCAAGCGCTCGGCGAGTGCAGCTACATCTCCGCTGGGCACGATCGCTGCAGGGTCGTGCTGCACGCGTTCCGGCAAGGCGCCACGATCAGACACCACGAGCTCTAGGCCCAGGCGGCCGCATTCGGCAGCAGCCAGACCGTAGCTTTCCTCCAAGCGCGAAGGGAACACGGCGAGATCGCAGCTCGCTGCAATGGGCACAAGCGTGTGCGGTTCGTAGGGACCGTGGACTTCCAGTGCAATCGCTGGCGCGAGCAAACGCAAGCGCTCAAGCAAGCCTTGCTCGGTAGCACGGCCCGCCAGCACAAGGGTCGCTTGGTGCGGAGCAGCGAGTTGCAGCGCTGCAGCTAGGTCACAGGTCCCCTTCTCACTGCTGTGGTTGCCTGAGTGCAGCACGCGCAGCGGAGCGTCATTGGCAAGTGCAGGCGCAACAGGTACGCAGTACTCGCGAGCGACTCCAGGCTCGACTACGCGCACGGCAATGCCCGTGTGCAGCTGTTGCAGTGCATGCGCATGCGAGCGCGACGGTGCCAGCAAGGTATGTGCACCGCGCAAGGCCTTGTCCGCCTGTACTGCGCGCTGCGCCAGCGCCGCAGGCAAGTCCAGCGCCGCAGGCAGATCGGGATGGTTGGGCACCAGTGGACGCACACAACGCGCGCACACAGCGTGGCTCATGGCGCTGTGGAGCGTGCGAGGACACGCTTCACCTGCCGGAGGCGCGTGCCGAAACGAGCGCGCACAATTGGTCGAGTGGTCATGCAGCCACAGCTGGACACGCTGTTCCGTCGCGAGCAGCGGTACCAACTCGGGCGTGAAGGCATCCCATTGCTGGACCACCACGCGCTCACAGCCCGCGAGCAAGGCGCGCAAGGGCGCCAGATCCTCCGTTGCAGGCAAACCATGCACAGGGACCTTGTCCAAAACAGTAGACAGCGCTTGATCGGCAGACACAGCACCTACAACAAAGGCGTCGAGGCCCAAGGACCGCCATGCTCCGGCTAACGACAGCGTGAATCGCTCCACACCACCAATCAAACCTACCGGTGCCTCTCGCAACACCAAGGCAATGCGACGCGGCGACTTCACCCGGCTTGCCACGCTCTAGGCTCAACGCGAAGGAAGGCCTCCGCACTCGCAGCGCGGCCATCAAACACACGCGCCCTACGCTCCATGCGCGAGCGACACGCGGCTTCCAGCGCTCCATCCTGCAGTTGACTGGCATGGCAGGCCAAGGCGCGCAGCTTGCGCTCGTGGACTGCACTGGTGTCAACACAGATGGCTCCGGCGTGGTCACTCCACACCTCGTAGCCCCACATGGTGCAGGCCACATTCGGCT
>CAIKQM010000164.1 GCA_903829565.1 uncultured Planctomycetota bacterium | reverse complement strand
TGCCCGAAGCAGGCACCGTGTCGCCGTCTGAGATGACCACCACAGTGGTGCTGTCGCGCTTCCACTTGTCCGCCATCTGCGCGGCGCCTTTGAGGCCCGCGAAAAGCTCGGTTTTTCCCGGTTGAAACGCGTAGTCCATGGGCAGGTCGCCCAAGATGTTGCGCACCACTTCAAAGTCCATGGTGTCTTCGACGACGGGGATCGCGCCTGTGTAGAACGCCACGACAGAGACGCGCCATTCTTTCAGCGGCACGCGATCGAAGAAGGACTCCATGACCTCGCGCGCCCGCGCCATACGCGAGCGATCGCGGTTGGGCCCTGCGTCCTTGAGTTTCATGGACGGCGAAACATCCAACACCAGCAAGATGTGTTGTGGCTCTACATCATCTTTCTTGAGCTCGCCCTGCGCATCGAAGGCGCGCGGGGGCACAACAAGCAACACCAACAAGCCCCACGCGACAGCCGCCAAGGCCAGCACCCGCAGTGGTGCTGCAACCTTAGTCCACATGCGCGGTGCTCCGCCCGGGCCAAAAGCCAGGTGTCGCAATCTCTTGACACGCCGTGCGTGCAACCACTCGGCTCCGGCGGCGAGCAAGGCTACCGCGCCGGCGATCCATGTCGCTGTGTGCAGGTCCACCATCATGGGGCACTCACCATGGGTTGGCCCGCAGTCCTAAGGCACACAACAAGGCCAGTACCAGCGCCCCCAAGCCCGCGAGACTCCACAGGGTGTAGTCGTCCGCGGCTTCGGCTTGGGCCTTGACCATCTTGGTCTTGGTCATCGAGTCGATCTTGGCGAAACAGGCCTCCAATGCCGCTGGATTGTCGGTCTTGAAGGCTTCACCGCCTGTGCGCGCCGCGATGCGCGTGACTTCGTCGGGTACATTGCCTTCAGCCACGTGCACCGTCATCACGACAATGCCATCGGTCTCGAGTTGCCGTGCGATCTCCTCGTCGGCTCCACCGGACAGATCGGCGCTGTAGCCGTCGGTGATGAGCACGATCATCTTGTCGCCTTCTTCGCGCTCCAAAAGCACTTTGCGGCACTGGCGCAGAGCATTGCCAATGTAGGTACCGCCGAACCACGGCGGCAAGTTACCTGGACGCATGAACGGCGGTGCGCAGCGGAAGGCCGAGGTGTCGGTGGTCAGCGGCACCCAGTGCAGCGTCTCCACGCCAAAGAAGGTCAGGCCAAAGGCATCGCCCTGACGGCGATCCACAAAGCTGTTGATGGCCTCCATCGCGCCGTCATAGCGCGTGCCATCGCCATAGCGCGCGCTCATGCTGCCGGACACATCGACGCAGAACTGGATGTTCGTCAAGGCGCGACGTGACTTGGGCTCGCCCCACGCTTGCGGGCCGGCCAACAACAAGACTGCCACGGCCAACAATAAGGCCGGCACGCAGTCCGCAACGCGTAAGGCCACGTTCCAACCGCGGCCTTTGCCTGCGTTGCTTTCGTGCGGCAGGGCCACACCATCCTGACGCGACCAGCTCCAGATCAGCAGGCCCAAAGGCACAACCAGCAGCAGCAGCAGCTCCGGATGACGAAAGGCGTAGAGAGCTTCCATCAGCGCTTGCTCTCCGCTTCCAGCAGTGCACCGAACTCCTCTGCGGAGAGGTGCGCATAGGGCGCCAAGAGCGCATTCACATCGACCTGCGTGCGGCCTTGAGGCGCATGTAGCCATTGCTCCAAGCCACGCAACAAAGGCCCGGCCTCTGCATGTGCTTTGAGCTGCAGGATGCACGTCGTGGGATCCTGCGTTTCCAACTGCAGGCGCTTGCGCCACAGCGCGACCAAAGCCGCCTCCAATTGCGCGGTAGCACGTTGGTCGAGTTCACCGCGCGCTGCGCGTTCGACTAGCGGCCGCAAGCGTTCCGCAAGGCTGATGCTGCGTGCGGCCTGAGCTTGGACGCGTTGGGAGCGCAGTGCTCGCACGATCAAAACCAAGCCCACCAACCACGCGCCACCTAGCACCCACAACATCAGGCGATAGCCGCCGGTGGAACCCAGTTGCGTGGCTTGCGGTGCCGTGGGCTTGACCACGCCGCTTTCTGTCAAAACCGCTGTACCCGTCACCACGAGCGGTGCCAGCTCGCTGGTGCTGGAGCCATCTTTGCGCCGCAAAAGCTGCAGCAAGTCGTGCTCGCCGGGTGTGAAGGCCCGCCACTCCAGCTTGTAACGCCATTGATTCTCGCCATCCGGCCAAGCCTCGATGATGCGCACCGTGGCGGGTGCGAGGTCATCCATCTTGCGTGCTTCCAGTTCTGAACCCGCGAGGCGCACATCTTCCAAAACCGCCGGCAGGCCGATGGTGGACTCACGCGGCCCACGGCCTGTTTGCGCCGGGCTGGCCGTCATTGTCAAAAAAACCAGACAGAGCGTGGCGAAAGCGCGCAGCATCAGCGGATTCCTTGGCCTGTGCGGCCGCGATGTTGGAAGAGGTTGCGCAAGGGCGCTTGCACGGCCTCGCCGGGCCGCAGGACCAAAAGATCGATGCCTGCGCGTCGCAGCAAGGCATCCGTTTCTTCAAGGCCCGTTGCCCCTAAGCGTGCGCCACGCGTCACGAAGGCCGTGTCATGTTCCGCTGTACGGCCGCGCACCAAACCTGCACCGCGCAGGCCGCGCTCGGCAGGGTCTTCGAAGCGCAACACCACGACATCATGCAGTTGCGCGAGGGCTCTCAAGGCTTCGACCGCGCCTTCTTCGTGCAGGTCGCTGAGGACAATGATCAACGAGCGCTGCCCCGCGCTTGTTGCCAGCTCGCGTGCACGGGCGGCCAAGTGTGTGCGTTCACGCGTGCGATAGTCGCGCAGCGCTAGCATCCATTCGAGCACCTTGACCTTGGACATGCTGGGTTGCAGTCGCATGGCCCTGTCGCCTACCGCAATGACGCCCACGGGGCTGACGCGATCCAAGCACGCAAAGGCCAAACCACCGGCCACGCGCACGGCCAATTCGTACTTGGAAAGTACGCCTGACTGCACAGTCATCGAGGCCGAGGTGTCGATCAGCAACCACGTCGGCAAGCTGCGCGGTGTTTCGAACTCCTTCACATGGAACTTGCCGGTCCGCGCCGTGACACGCCAATCGATCGCACGCACCGAGTCTCCATCGACCCACGGACGCGACTGCACATACTCGACGCCCGAGCCCACAAAAGGCGAGCGATCGAGGCCGTACAGCAGCCCGTCCGCGAGCTTGCGCACCGCCACCGCGAACTGACGCGCGTCAAGCGGGCGCAGATCATCGATGCGGTACTCGCCCGAGCCCGCGTGGATCTCGTGCGCGCTCACGCGCTCACGCTCCTTGCGGTGCGCCGAGGGCCTTGAGCATCTCGTGCAGCACCTGCTTGCCAGTGCGTCCGGAGGCGATGGCCTCGTACTTCAAACGCATGCGGTGCAGCATCACGTCTTCCGCCAAGGCGTACAGATCTTCGGGCACGCAGTAGTCGCGCCCATGCAGCAACGCGCGTGCACGCGAGCTCTTCACCAGCGAAATCCCCGCGCGCGGGCTGCAGCCGAGCTCGACTTCGGGGTGATGGCGCGAGCGATCGATCAAGTCGACGATGTGCTCGACAAAGGTCTCGCTGACGTGCACACGGTTGACCGCTTCCATCGCGGCGACCAAGTCTTCGCTGGAGCCCACGGGAGCTTGCTTGAGCACATCGAACTCGGTCTGCACGATCGCGCCCTTGTCCGAGCGCTGCACACCCAAACGCGAGTTACGCAGCAGAATCTCGCGCTCGTCTTCGCGCCGCGGATAGTTCAAGCGGTGCACCAACATGAAGCGGTCGAGCTGCGCTTCGGGTAGCTCAAAGGTTCCCGCTTGTTCCACCGGGTTTTGCGTGGCAATGACCAAGAACGGCGCCGGCAGCTTGAAGGTCTCCGAGCCGATCGTGACCTTGCGCTCTTGCATCGCCTCGAGCAACGCACCTTGCACCTTGGGTGCAGCGCGGTTGATCTCGTCCGCCAACAACAAGTTGGTGAAGATCGGGCCTTTGCGCACGCGGAACTCGTTCGTGCGCTGGTCGAGCACCTCTTGCCCAAGGATGTCGGCCGGCAGCAAGTCGATCGTGAACTGCACGCGCGCGAAGTCGAGGTCAATCGTGCGCGACAAGGCCGACACCAACAAGGTCTTCGCCAGGCCCGGCACACCTTGCAACAGCACATGGCCGCCGGTGAACAACGCGATCAGCAAGCGCTCAACGACGATGTCTTGGCCTACGACTACGGTGCCAACGCGCTCGCGCACTCCATTCACAAAGGCTTGCGTGTCGCGTGCGGAAGTGGGGGCGTTGTGCATGAAGGAGTGTGATCGTAGATGGTCGCTGGCGGCGAGTACGCGGGCCTAGAGAGTAACGACTCCCCAATAGTCCGGGGATATCGAGCGCCAAATGGCAGACGACGCACCGGGTGGTTGGTCCGATGCGTCGTCGTAGTGTCGTCGCCTTGGTGCCCTCGCTCGGTTACCGCGTCCACGGGCCGGCAAGGGACCCGTGTGCTGATGGCCGAGGTCGCTGCGGTGCTCCCAGCACGAGACCCGCAGTGACTGCGCTACTGCGCTGACGAGGTCGGATCCTAAGGACCTTAGATTCCAATAGACATAGGAAAGTGCATAGCACTTTAGTGAGCGGCGCTCAGTCCCAGATGTGCGCTTCAGAAACCTCTTGGGACCCTCTTTAGGGCCGATCCGAGACCGTCTCCGTCAGGCGAATGACCTCGTTTTCGGCGGGCAAAACGAAGAAACGACGCTGCTCGGGCGGGACCTGCTCTCCTAACCAGCGCAGCGTGCGCAGCGAGTCCGCGCGCCGCGCTTCGTCCAGCTTGCCGAGCTTGGAAGTGGGGGCGCTCCAGAAGCGGAACCACAGTCCGAGAGAGTGAAGGTACTCATCACGCTCGGCCGCGGGGCGCGTCTGCACGCGCGTGAGGGCGCGCTGGAGAGCCGCTTGATCGCCTCGCCGCCACAGCGCGGTCATGCGTCCATGTTGGCGGGCTGAGGCGATAGGCGTGTGCAAGTCGCGGCCGAAGGCGGCGGTGTCGAGCCGACCGGCCGTGCCCACGGCGCACAGGCCTACCAAAGCCGCGGTGGTCCACGCGGCACGCGGCGCTGTCCAACGCGCCAGACCCAAGGCGATGCCGAACACGCTCAGCGGCCACAAGGGCAGCAAGTAGCGCATGTTCTGGATCCAGTCGCGCGGGCCCAGATCGAAGGTCGAGAACAGCAGCAGGGCCACATGATAGACGGGTAACAACACCAACCCGGCGGTCAGGGCGGCGCGCAGCTTGTCAGGATTACTTGACGGCTGTGCGGCGCTGCGGAGGTCGCTGCGGCGGGACCACAGCCCGTACGCCCACAAGGCAAGCAAGCTCCACGCTGCTGCGTGCGCGAGCCAGCCGATGTGCAGGTAGTCGGAGCCCGGCAGCCACAACGACAGCGCCAGGTCTTGGGTCGCAAGCAGCTCGAGTTTGGTGCCAAGGGCGGCCAGCAGGCGCTGCACATCGAACCAATGGCTGGCGGGCAGGCCGTAGACCTGAGTGGAAGATTGTTCGGCGCCCGCAAGACGTAGCCATGGATAGGCGCCGACCAACGCTGCCATTGCGAAGGCCAGCCAAAGGCGTGGATTCCAGCAGGTGCGCAGCGGTGGGCGCGCCGCCCAGGCCAGCCACGCGGCCACGAACAAGGCCGGCAGCAAGGCCGGATAGCCGAACCACAAGTCGAGACCCAGCACCAAGCCCAGCAGCACGATGCGCCCGAGGCGCGCTGCTTCGAAGACCCGTACGACAAGCAAAATAGACAAGCAAGCCAGGCCCAGTGCCTCGCAATGCGTGCCTTGCAAGGTGCTCGACAACAACAGGAACCCGGGCACAGGGACAGCTAACAGGCAGCCCGTGATCCATGCCGCGCGTCGGCTGGCGATGCGGTCTGTCAGCAAGAAGCCCGAGGCGACAAGCGCCCAAGCAAAAGGCAACGTTGCGAGGCGCAGCGCGAACAGCGTCTCTCCCAGCAAGGCGCAGAACGGTGTTGCAAGCCATGTGGCGAAGACATGCCCGCCCCAGAAAGGTTGTTGGTAGTCCTGCCAGTCAAGTAAAGGTGACAGGCTCAGCCACTCGTGGACTGCGACACCGCGCGCCAGCTCTTCGGCCATCACACGGCCTTGTTCCGACAGGTCGGGGCCGGGTACGAGCAGCACCGCCACGCGTACCAGCGTGGCCAGGATCAGCAGGATCCACACCGCACGAGCTCGACCTGCAGCCGCAGACGGAACCGCTTGCGTCACTTGGGCGCCTCTTCGTTGGCCGGCCACAAGCCGCGTTGCCTCAGCTGTTCGGCGATGGCTTGCGCGGCGACCGCGTGGCCGCGTGCGTTCGGGTGCTCGTCGTCGACCTTGGCGCTCGCAGCAGTCAATCCTGCGGCTGCAAAGTACGGCACAAGGTCGAAAGCCTGCACGCCGCGAGCTTCGAAG
>CAIKQM010000163.1 GCA_903829565.1 uncultured Planctomycetota bacterium | reverse complement strand
TCCAAGACGAGATCACTAACCTGCCGTTGACGGGGAACCCGTGGAATGCCGCGGCGTACAATCCTTTTGACAACGATCGTGCGGCACAGCGCGTGGTCGACAACGGGGATGGAGCCACGGTGTACTCGGAGACGGGCACCTGGTCCACCTCGGCGCAAAGCGACTATTTCCGCTGGAATTCGCGTGTTTCTGGTGGGGCTGGGCCTGCTTCGGCCCAGTGGGCCAGCGCCGTGCCGCGCTCGGGTTCCTATGACGTGTACGCTTGGTGGAGTGCCTCATCCAATCGCATGGCAGCTGCACCGTACCGCGTGCTGCATGATGGTGGCACGGCGGTGGTGACCGCCGACCAACGCACCAACGGAGGACGTTGGAATCTGCTCGGTCGTTTCAATTTCCGCGCGGGTGGCAATGCTGTCCGCGTGGAGCTGACGAATGATGGCGCTCTCGCCACTGAGTTCGTTTCGGCGGACGCGATCAAGTTGGTGTACGCCACAGCCGGCGAGAACGAATGCGTCGGTGCTGTCAATTCTACTGGACGCGGTGCTCTGGCCGGCTTTGCCGGTAGCACCAGCCTCGCCGCCAATGACTTGCGCTTGACGGCGACTGGCTTGCCGCCCAACGGCGTGGGCCTTTTCTTCTACGGCACGACCGCCACGCAGACCGCGTTCGGCGATGGCTTCCGTTGCGTGGGTGGCAGCATCTCGCGCTTGGGCCCGCCCCAGAATGCCAACGCGCAAGGTGCGGTGGTGCGCGTGGTGAACTACAACGCTGCGCCGGCCAATGCAGGCGCAGGCTTGATCACGGCCGGCTCGACGCGCCGCTTCCAGTACTGGTACCGCAACATCGGCGGCCCCGGCGGTACCGGCTTCAACTTGAGCGATGCGCTCGTGCTGGACTTCAAGCCGTAGCGATCGGTGTCACGGTCGCGCCGCAGCTCTCCAGCAGCGCTTGGACTGAGGCTGCTGCGGCGCTGGCTTGGCCAGGCAGAGCCGACGTGCCCCAGATCACGATCAGCACGCGGCGCGTCTCTGCATTGGTCTTGGTGCGTTGAGCGTCCTTGACGGCATTGGCACACGGGCCTTCCTCGTCGTGCAGGCACAGCAACCCGCCTACATCGATGGCCTGTCCCGAGGCGTTGAATACATAGCTGGCGCCTTCAGCAGCCAAGCCGAGCTGACAAGTGCCCTTGACACGGTCTAGGTCGACCACGCTGATGGGTAGGCCTGTACGTAGCGAGACCGCATTGCCCGCATCTACCGCCGGATTGATGCGCGGCAGGGCACCCTCCGCCGCCACGCCCAAGAGGTACTCGCTGGAGGGCTTGCCCCGACCTGTGGGCTTGTAGCCGCCATGACGCAGGAGATCGCGCACCGCCTTGCGGGTGGCCTCGTCGATGCTGACAAGTTTGCTGGACTCGCTGGACAGGGCCGCTGCAAGTGCTTCGGAGGCCGTAACCTGCATCAACGGGAGGGGGAAGGAGGCCTGCAAACAGGCCGGCTCGAACAAGGGGTGAGGCTGCGTGAGGACGCGGTGCATGGTCGCAGTCTAGCCACTCGGGAACAAAGTTCCGGACACAGAGGACCCGCAGCAAAAGATCCAGCATCTCCCGCCAAGTGCCGTAGCGAGAATCGGCAGTCAGGGGTAGCCTTCTACGTACAGGCTGTGACCACTTCACGACCTACCCCCTCCTAGCACGACACCTATGAAGTCTTTGACCATCCTCGCCGCCGCGACCCTCGCTGCTGGTGCGCAGGCCCAATCCACGATCACCATGGTTCCGTTCGGCATCGAGGCCAACCTTGATGTCGCTTGCGCGCAAGCGGGCACGCCGGAGTACATCGGCAACAACCCCACATCGGTTGCATTCGACGGTACCGATGCTTGGATCGCGGGCTACAACAACACCGGCGGCAGTCAAGTGGTCGGTGTCGTCAAGCTGACGAACGCAGCCACGGGTGCGTTGTTTGGCAGCGCCTTCGCTCCGGTCACGTGCCCGGCTCAGCGCGGGTATACAGGCCTCGACATCGCCAATGGCACCTTGGTTGCCTCATGCGACACGGGTGGTCTCGATGCGCGCGGCATCGCCGCCTACAGCCCGACCCTGGGCACGTTGGCGTGGTCGGTGACCGCGCGTGGTTCCTCTGGCATCGCGTTCGATCCGGACTATGTGGCGGCTCCGGGCGGCGGCAGTGGCGCCGGTTGGATGACCTTCAACAGCGGTCGCCGTTCGCTCAACGACTTGCTCACGGGTGCTGCTCTGTTTGACACCACCAACGGCATGATCGTGGATCCGGGTCTCGGAACTTTGTGGCGCGACACGGACTTTGATCCGGCTACGGGTGACATCTACTTGCGCGTGAACAACGCGGTGGCCAAGGGCACGCGTTCGGGTCCGAACTCGGTGTCAGGTGCGATCCAGATCGCTTTTGGTGCGCCGGCGGCCTTTGTCGCAGGACAGAACCTGGCCTTCGTGAATGCACCCTTCGGCAACTTTGTGGTGTGGAACGATCGCTCGGTTACGAACCTCGGCCAGCAGTTCACCACGGTTGTGCGTGCCACGGACCTGAACGGCAACGCGATCACCTTGGATTGGGGCGCCTTCGCACCGTTGACCGGCGCGGGCTGGTACGACTTCAGCTACCACGCCGCCAGCAATGTGCTGTGCGTCAGCGACTTCACGAACCGTCGCCTGTACTTCTTCCAGCCCACCGTGACGACCACGGGTTCGGCCTACTGCTTTGGTGACGGCACGGCTTCGGCCTGCCCGTGCGGCAATGCTGGCATCGCTGGCAATGGCTGCGCTAGCTCGATCAACACCAGCGGTGCGAACCTCAATGCTTCGGGTCTGGCGAGCCTCGCCGCCGACGCAGTGGTCCTGGCGGCCACCGGCATGCCGAACAGCAACGCGCTCTACTTCCAAGGCACCGCGCGTCAGAACGGTGGCCTCGGTGCGCCGTTCGGTGACGGCTTGCGTTGCGCTGGTGGCACGATTGTGCGCCTCGGCACGAAGACCAACGTGGCCGGCGCCTCGCAGTTCCCCGCCGCGGGTGACCTGAGCGTGTCGCAGAAGGGTCTCGTGACCCTGCCGAGCATCCGCACCTACCTGGTGTGGTACCGCAACGCCGCGGCTTTCTGCACGGCCTCGACCTTCAACCTGACGAACGGCTTCGAGATCAACTGGCAGCCGTGAGCGCAGCAGCTGTCAACTTTGGTTG
>CAIKQM010000162.1 GCA_903829565.1 uncultured Planctomycetota bacterium | reverse complement strand
GTGGAAGGCATCGTGATCGAGCGCAGCGCGCCTGAGTTGATCGAAGTGCTGTGGGGCGTGGTGCCCGCGTCGCTGACCGATCGCGATGCGCGTTCCGAAGGCCGTGTGCACCGCGGCGAACGCCTCGTGTCGGATGTCACGAGCAAGTCCTTCTTCGCACCTGACTTCTACGGTGTGGCGAACAAGCCGCCGGCTGGCACCACCGATGATGTGTGTGGCGGCGTCTTGTGGCTAGGTGTCCAAATGGCTGGACAAACCTCTGTCGTGCACGATGGTTGGTCGCTGGGTACGGACGCCGAGGATGCAGTCGCCGCGTGGGATGCGTGGAATCGCGCTCGTCCCGATCGCGACATTCATCCGTGGAATGCGCCGTGGGACTACGCACCCAAGGCCAAGGATCGACCCTTGTTGCCGCGGCGCGTGCGCATCGAGTTGGAGATCGAGCGCCCGCAGGATCGCGTGCGGCGCACACGCTTGTTGCGGCCTTTGGCGACCGAGGAAACGAGCTTCACCGTGGACGATGCGCGCCACCTGCCGGACACCGACAACGCGCATGTGTTGATCGATGGCGAATGGATGGAAGTCGTGACGCGCTCTGGGCCCGAGGTCACGGTGCGCCGCGCGGCGCGTGGCACGCAAGCCTTGACGCACGCCCAAGGTTCGATGGTGCACTGGGGTCAACCCACGGTGCGCGAAGTAGTCGTCAGCGGCTATCGCGAGGACTGGAACCTATGAAGCTACCCGTTCGTACCAAGCGAGCTGGCTTCACGATCCTCGAGGTGCTCGTGGCGATGGCCATCTTGTTGGTCGGCATGACCGCGGTGTTGGGCTTGCTGACCTTTGGCGCAGCGTTGACGCGCACCGCGCAACTGCGCATGGAAGGCGCCTCGGCCGTGGAGGCCGTGATCGCCGACTTGGAAGAGAGCTTCTTCCCGCTGGACGAACAGGGCGTGCTGCAAGATCCGCAAGAGATCACAGCGCGTCCGCTGGGTGTGCTGGATGGCTTGGTGTATACGGCCAAGCCCACGCGCAACCCGGAACGCAGCACGCAATGGCGCGTCGATGTCGAGGTGTCGTGGCTGTCGGCTGGCGTGCGCCGCGACAAGCGCTTCACCACCTTGCTTGTACAAGAACTGCCCTTTGGCGAACGCTTGCGTCGCCGTTTGGCGCAACCACCCAAGTCGAGCGCCGCGAACTGAGGCCCAATCAAGTACCCACCATGAAGATCCTGCAACTCTCTGCACTCCTTGCGCTGCTGGTGTTGGCTCCTTTCGCCGCGGCTCAGCAAGACGCCACCATGATGCTGCGCTTGCGCGACGGTTCCATCTTGTGGGGCGGCATCTTGGAGCACACACCCGAGTCCTTGGTGTTCGTGCGCGCCGACACGGGTGGTCGCCATCGTCTGGGTTGGAGCCTCTTGGACCCGGTCGAAGAGAAGGAACTGAAGACGCGCTTTGGCTATGTCGAGATTGCCGCGGACGAAGTCTACGTAGACGCGGAAACGCTCACGACGACCGAAGGCCAGCAGTACACCGGCGTGGTCCTGTCACGCACAGGTGACACGATCCTGATCAAGACTGCTTCGGCCACCATTCCGTTGCCGAAGGCGCGTCTCGCGGGTTCGCCCGCTCCCACGCAAGTGCCGGCTCGCGAGGTGTACACCAAGGACGAGCTGTACGCGCAGAAAGCCGCAGAGGTCGATACCAGCACCGCGCTCGGACAAGTGGAGTTGGCCACGTGGTGCGAGCGCATCCTCGACTTCGCGCGTGCCGTCGAGCATTGGACCAAGGCGCAAGAGCTCGATCCTTCGCACCGCACCGATGAGGTCAAGGCTGGACTCGCGCGAGCGACAGAGAAGGCTGCGCGCGCCGATCAAATCGAGTGGTTGGCCAACGTGGATGCGCTCGTGGTGAAGAAGCGCTTTGACGATGCCATCGCAGCCGCGGATGCTTTCACCACGCGCTTTGCCGATAGCCCGCTGCGCCCTGATGCGAAGCGTGCTCTCGATCGTGCCGTCAAAGCGCGCGATCGCTGGGTGACAGAGCGTGTGTGGAGCTTGTGGAACGCGCAACTGGGCAAGGTGGCGCGCGAGTTGTCCGTGCGCGCCACGCTGGCCGAAGTGTTGGCCGGCTTGGAAGGCAAGCTGCAAGAAGATGTGCTCGCGGGTGTGGTCAAGGAGCTCGCCAAGTCCACCAAAGAAGCCACAGCCGAAGTGGTACGGCGCGCCTTTGCTGCGCGCAGGAAAGAGCGCTGGTTGCGCGCTTCGTACGGTCAAGGCACCTGGCTTTTGGGCAAGCAAGCCGCGCTCAAGGGCGCGGATGGCGAGACCAAGCCGCAAGACGCGCCGGTGAATGAGCGCGACAAGGAGCGCATGGAGTTGGAGCAGCGTTTGTCGCGCTTCTTGGAGAACCAGCAACTGGCGCGCAGTGCCCAAGGCGGCGCGGACGACGAAGACGAACGTGAGACCTTCTGGAAGGAGCTGCCGTCCACCGCGCGTCAGAACTGGATCGTGGCCTACTACGCCGAGAACAGCGGCGTGTTCGAAGTGCGGCCGCAACCGTTGCTCTCGCCGTGTCGTGAATGCGGCGGCACAGGCACACGCCAGATGTCGATCGTGGGTGCGAACTCCGTCAACAACCAAGCCCAAGCAGGCGGCGGTCGCGCGGCCCAGCAAGCAGCTCCTACCGACACCTTCGCCGAGTGCGTGGGCTGTCACGGCATCGGCATCGTGCGTCGCGTGTCGTACCGCTGATGAAAGTCCTACCCGTTGTGCTGTTGGGGCTGGGTGCGTGTGCTACGCCCAACCCGCGTCGCACGGTCAGCGCACCTGAGCCGGTGGCGGACCCTGTGGCGGCGGCAGCTGTTGCTACGCCACCGGAGAAGACTGAGCCTGAAAAGCCGGCAACTGAAAAGCCTGCACCAGCTGCGACCACAGTGGAACCTATCGTCGCCGTGGTCGCTGGCCGCCCGGTGTACGTGTCGGAACTTTTGACACAGTGGGTCTACGCCCGCAATCACGAGGTGCTCAAGCAACTCGACAACCTTGCCTTGGGCCGCATCGTGGAAGCCGAAGCGCAACGCTTGCAGGTGCGCGTGGAGCCGGCCTTCACGACGGCTGCATATGAACGCACGGTCGCCGAGATGGAAGCCGAGATCAAGAAGAAGAACCCCAAGCTGGGTTTCGACTCGTATGTCGATCGCGTCATGGGGCTGGATCCCATTCGTTATCGCCAGCAACTGCGCGATGTGGCGCTGCGCCAGCAACTGGGTGAGCGCGTGGCTCGCGCGTGGTTGTTGAGTGCCGAGCGCAGCGATGTGCGTTTGATCGTGGCCAAGGACGACACGCAAGCCGCCGTGGTGAAGGCCGGTCTCGCGGCGGGCAAGGACTTCGCCGACTTGGCGCGCCTGCATTCGGCCGATGCTTCGTCCGCGGATGGGGGACGCATCCCGCCCGTCGTGCGCAGCGACTCGCCCATTGGGCGGCTCGCGTTCTCGGGCGAGGTCGGCAAGGTGGTCGGCCCGCTGACCGAAGCCGGCCGGCAGTTGTGGATGCTGGTCGAGTCGCGTCCAGTTCCCTTGACAGGTGCTTGGCCCGAGCTCGCCGCCGCCGTGGAAGCGGACCTGGCGCAACGGCCGGTTGACGAGTTGGAGATGGCCCAATGGCGCTCCGCCATGCAGCTGCGCTATGAGGTCGACTTCCAGCCGTTCTTGCGCCTCGTGGGACAAGAGGGGCGCTGACCTGTTACAACTAGGTCGCTAGCTAGGAACCCACGGCATGAATCACGACGAGGAACGCGAACCGCAGACGGCGGCGAACGAGCAGGCTCTAGAGGCGGAGTTGGCGCTCGAGCTGGGACCGCCCGAAGTACCGCCGGTGGAGGCGGCTCCCACTGCTGGCTTGTCGACGGACACCGTGGGCTTGCCGACGGACGCCAGGAGCGCCGAAGCCGGGCCCAATGACCTGGGCGCGGGTGACCTGGGCGCCGGCGAGCTGCTGGACGACGAATCCCTCCTGCGCGCCCTGACGGCCTTGGTGTATGCCTCGCCGGACCCGCTGACCGAGCGCCGGCTCCAACAGTTGCTGGAGCGCCCGGCCCTGCCGCGCGTGCGCACCGCCCTGCAAGCCTTGGGCGAGCGTCTGACCGCCACCGGCTTGCCGCTCGAGCTGCGCCAAATCGCCGGCGGCTGGCAAATCCTGACCGTGGCAGACCTTGGTTCGGTCGTTCAGCGCCTCGAAAAGGCCCGCAAGATCGAGAAAATGAGCGGCGCAGCCCTCGAAACGCTGGCCGTCGTCGCCTACCGCCAACCGGTGACCAAGGCCGAAATCGAGGCCATCCGCGGCGTGCAGGCCGGTCCTATCCTGCGCATGCTGGTCGATCGCAGCCTAGTTCGGGTCGCCGGACGGGCCGATGTGCCCGGGCACCCGCTCCAGTACGGCACCACCCGCCAGTTCCTCGATCGCTTCGGCCTCGGCTCGCTGGACGAGCTGCCGCGCGACGCCGAACTGTCCAAGGACGCGTCCTAAGGGCCACAAGTCTCACTTAGGACTCAACTTGCCGCCGCGGCGTGCCGACCCTTACACTCTTCGCACTAGAAGCCACACGATGTCGACCGACAAGCCGCACGATCCCAAGGCCCCGACCTCCGATTCCCCGCTCGCCACCCAAGGCGACCTGCAGAAGGACGACGACCTCATTGTCGCTCCGACTGGGAAGAGCCGGACGCGGTTTCTGATGACCTTCCTGTTGGTCATCATTCTGCTGACCACCTTTACCGTTACGGGCCCGTTGCTGACGGCCCTGACCGGCGGCGATATGCCGGGCGAGGCCTACCTGACCTGGGAGGTCGAAGGCCAGCCGCGCAGCATGGACGCGCAGGACTTCATGACCGAGAAGCGCAAGCTGGCGCCCATCGGCGGGTTCCTGTTCGGCGCCAATGATGGCCGCGCTGTGACCGACGAGGAGACGGCGCGCTTCATCGTCATCGACGATGTGGCCGATGCCGCCGGTGTGCGCGTGGCGGACACCGACCTGCTCGGTTTCATCGAGCGCAGCTTCCCCGCGGGTGTGGGCGGCAACACAGCGGATCAGTACAAGCAGTTCCTGCGCAGCTATCGCCTCTCGGCCAAAGAGTTCGAGGCCATGCTGCGCCGCGCCCTGCGTTATGTGCGCTACCAGCAGTTGTTGTCGGCCGCGTTGAACGTGCCGGATATTGCGGCGGTGGAGAAGAGCTGGCGCGGCCAGCACCAAGAGTTCCGCCTCGAAGGTCTGGCCATTTCGGTGGTCGACTCGATGGTGGAGGCGCGTGCCCAAGCTCCGCAGGGTGCCGACTTGCAAGCGTGGTTTGACGCGCTGTCGCAACCCGAGAAGGACGCGTACAAGACGCAAGACGCGGCCAGCGCGGAACTCGCCGTGGCTGCGCACGGGGAAGGTGCGTTCGCGGGCGAGGCCTTGTGGGCCAAGTACCCGCTGCCCGCCGACCAAACCGAAGAGCAGCTCGCTCGCAAGTACCACCAGGACTACGGGTTCACGCGCTTCCGCCGTGCCTCGTTCCCCGATGGCATGGTGCCGAGCATCGAGAACCTGATCCTGCCCTTCGACGAGGTCAAGGCCGATGCTACGCGCGAAGCCAAGGCGTACTACTCGCTGGCCGCGTGGTTGAAGGACATGAAGGAACGCGAAGCCAAGGGCGAGGCCGTGGATTTCGGCGCCGAGGCGACTGCGTTGGGTCTGGCCTTCCGCAGCCAATCGGATGTGCTGACGCTCGACTCGTGGAACAACCTGGGTCTGCCGGCGGCATCGCGCTACGCCTTTGAAGCCATTCTGTACTCGACCAAGACGGGTCTGCTGGACTCGGTGACGGTCGATCAAAAGGGCCTCGTGGTGTCGAAGGTGCTGCAGAAGAACAGCGCGGCCATGCCGCCCTTCGATCAGATTGCTGATCGCGTGACGGAAGCGTGGGCCAAGAAGAAGGCGCAAGAGTTGGCCTTGGCCAAGCTCAACGGCCTGCACGAGCGCTTCATCGTCAAGAACGCCGATGGCACGCCGGGCATCAAGGCCGAGGCCGATGAAGCCAGCTTTGTGGCTGCAGCGACCGAGCTCGGCCTGGTGCCGACCGTGCGCGAGTGGGCCGAGCGTCCGACGGGCGTGGCCAAGGAAGGCGAGAACGCCTTCGATACTTGGTTGCGCAACAACTTTGCGGTCTGGTCACAGACCGAGAAGACCGTGCTGCGCGCCGAGATGGACCGCGAAGGTTCCACGGCGTGGTTGGTGCGCGTTGCCGGTGTGCGTGACCCGCAGTTGTCGCGCATGGGGCCTGGTGATCTGGCCTCGGTGGGTCGCATGACCACCATGACCGAGCGCAGCAACTTCATGAGCCAGCAAGTCTCGGGTCAAGAAGCCTTGACAGCGCGTTACAAGCTCAAGCTGAACGTCGAGCAGCCGCAGTAAGCGCGGGCGCGCGCTGCTTGGCGCGCGTTGCTTGAGTCAAGGCCTGCGCGCGGGTGCTCGGCGCCTGCGTGCACGGCGCTTGTGTGCACAGTGCTTGTGTGCACAGTGCTTGTGTGCACAGTGCTTGTGTGCACAGTGCTTGTGTGCGCTGTGCTTGTGTGCGCTGGGCAATCGCCACCAAAGAGTGTCCCAGCGGCGCCGCCATACGCTGTTGCAGCGGAATCTCCGCGCGGAAGGCGGCTTCCAGTGCAGTGTGCATCCAACGCGGCAGCCGCACGGACAAGTTGGTGTGGCGCGGATTGCGGCCTAAACAGCCCAGCTGTTCCAATGCCTTGAGCGTCATCACCAGCGGTGCAATCAGCGGGAACAGCACCACATTCGTGTGGGTCACATGATCGACCCGCAGGCGCCGGCTGGTCAGTGTGCGCTTGAGTTCATCACGCGAGTAGCGCCGCACATGACCTGCGACGCGATCGTTGTTGGCGTAGAGCCAGCTGTGCGCCGGCACGCTAGTGATCAACACGCCACCGGGGCGTAGCACGCGCTCGATCTCGCGCAACGCGGCGCCTTCGTCGAGCACATGCTCCAACACATCAAAGGCCGCGACCACATCAAAGGCCGCGTCCGCGAAGGGGAGCCGGCTCAAGTCGCCGGCAACGCGGGCCGAGGCGTGCGTGAGCAAGGAAGGTTCGCAATCGAAGGTGATGACACGCTCGCAGCTTTGCTCCAGCACCGCGGTCATCGAGCCCGCGCCGCCACCCAGGTCGAGCGCGACTCCATGACGTGGGGCGTGTCCGCGATAGCTGGCGAGGATGGCGCTGTACACCGCGCGGCGCCCGCGGAACCACCAATGCTCTTGAGACAGTTGCGCGAACTGCTGCACTGCTTCGGGCTGCACTAGGCCGCTCCTTGCTGCGGAGCAGCGATGCACCAGAAGCTGTCGCGCAGATCCGCCCACACACGCTCGGGTGCAAATGCGCACAACGGCCGCAGAACAGGCGCTAGCCACGGCTGGATGTGCTGCATGCGTTCGGTCACGAAGGACTTGGTGACGTACTTGCCGCTGGCGGTGCGCGTAAGGTGCTCGACTTCGTAGCCGCACACATCCAAGGCCCGGCGCAGCGTGCGCGGCGAGAAGTGGTGCAGGTGCTCCGGTTGTTTGTAGTGATGCCAGCGCGCGCCCAAGCCGCGCGCGGTCCAGCTGCTGACATCTTGGGTCAAGATGGCAAGGCGACCCGCGGGCTTGAGCAGGCCGCGCGCTTGCACGAGTGCTGCGAGCGGATCGTGCAGATGTTCCAAGCTGTCCACGAAGGTGATCCAGTCAAAGCGCGTGCCATCGTCAGGGCGCGTCGCCAGCACACCTTGGTGGATGCGCGCACCACCCAGGCGCATGCGCGCGCGCAAAGCGGCGCTGGTCGAGGGCTCCACACCTTCCACTTCGGCACCGCGTTCGCGTGCGGCCGCAAGGAACAGGCCCGAGGCGCAGCCTACGTCCAAGACCCGTTCGCCGGCTTGGATGCCCAGCATGTCGACGCGCCGTCGCATCGTCTCCAAGTGCAGGCCATCGTCACCAAAGTAGTCGGCGTACCCGCGCAGAGCCGGCGTCGCCGAGCTCCAGTAGTGTTCGTTGTAGACCTCGGCCAGCAGACTGGATTCGCTGGGCGGATTGGCCAGGTACACATGCGCGCACTCCTGGCAGCGCACCAAGCACCAATCGCCATCACGCAGGTGCAGGCGCGACTGAGTGGAGCGACACAGCGGGCAAGTGCCGGGCGAGCTCATCCAAACCACACTTGCTCGGTGCCCACACGCTCATGCTGCGCCACAGGTGCCGAGGGCGAGAGCCGCGCAAGGCCTTTGGCCGCGTGCCAACCCATGGCGATGGAATGGTCCATGTTGTTGTAGCGGTGCAAGCCTTGGCGACCGGTGCTGCGCAAGTTCGTCAGCGCCTTCAAGGCTTTGAGCGTGGTCTCGACACGTGCTTTGTAGCCCAAGTCGTAGAAGGGGTACGCATGGGCCAAGCGCGTGCTCGCCAAGAGCGTGGTCTCTCCGGGCTGCACAAGACCCGCGCGCACCAGGTCGCGCTCGACACGCGCATGCAAGTGCGCATCGTTCAGGTTCCAGAGCTCATCGCCTTGCGCGCAGGTGATCTCGGCGCACAGAGCTGTGCGATCGCCGGGCAAGCCATGGGCGCTGAAGTTCTTGAACTCCGTGACGCGGTGCACCTCGAGCTCGCGCTCCGGCAAGTAGATCCAGTGGTTGGGGCTGACTTGCGGGCGCGCGACTTCCACATGCGCAAAACGCACGGCGCGATGGCGCAAACCTTCGGCTGCGGTGCGGGCCGTGGCGCCCAGTGCGGGATCCACCGCCTGCGCCAAGCGCGGCAGAGGAATGGTCGAAATGACCGCATCACACTCGTAGCGGAAGAAGCCTGCAGGACCACAGCCCGACACAGCGGACACGCGGCCAGCGCGCGTCTCCACGCGCTCCACGGTGGTGTGCAGTTCGATGCGCCCGCCCAGTTGGTGCAGGTGCCGTGCAAAGCCTTGCGCTAGCGAGCCGATGCCGCCGCTCTTGGGATACAGGAAGCGCGCTGCCAGCGAGCGCTGATGCGCGCCCAGTGATGGCACGAGCATGGACTTGACCGCATCGTACAAGCCGCTTTGCGAGATGCGTTGCGCAGCCCAGTCGGCGCTGATGGTGTTGCACGGCGCGCCCCACGCCTTTTCGGTGTAGGGACCAAAGAACACATCGTAGAGCGTGCGTCCAAAACGCTTGACAGTCCACGCTTCGAAGTCGGTGTCGGAGTCCGGGTGCAGGCGCTGCCGCACGCGTTCGCGCGCCCAGTCGCGCACTCCACGCACCAGCACTCCGGCGGGCAGCTTGCGCGCAACATCGAGCGGTTGCAGCGGATAGGCAAACCGCTGGCCCATCAACAAGATCTGTGAGCGCCGTTCGCTCTCGACGACATCCGCGCCCATCATCTCGCGGGCCAGCGCCAACACGTGCGGGTCGCGCGACCAGAAACGGTGCGGACCATGATCCAAGTGCCACGGGCCCACTTGTTCGGAACGCACCATGCCGCCCACATGCGCTTCGCTTTCCAAGAGCACGACAGCAGCACCCTCGCGCGCTGCGCGTACAGCGGCGGCGAGGCCGGCCAGTCCGGCTCCTAGTACGATGACCTGCATGGGGGACAGGTCTCTTTCGGCCAATTGGGCGCGGCGCTTGGGCTGAACTCGGCAGCCGGAAAAATCTTCCGTGCGCGCAGCGGGAACGAGCGCTCAGGTTGCGAGCGGCAAGCGCACCACAAAGCGTGCGCCACCGCCTTCGCGTGCAAGGACTTGCACGCTGCCGCCCATCGCCCGCGCGTGCAGGGCCACGAGGTGCAAGCCTAAGCCGGTGCCCTTGGTGCGGCGCTGTTGTTCGGAACCCAGACGGTAGAAGGCCTCGAAGATGCGCTCACGTTCCTGCACAGGGATACCCGGGCCGCGATCGAGCACCTCCAGTGTAGCCCAGTCCTTTTCACGGGCCTTGTCATGGGCCACGCGCACCACGATCGGCTCGGCACCGGCGCTGACGGGCGCATACTTGCGCGCGTTTTCGACGAGGTTGGTGACGATGGAACGCACGCCCTCGTTGGTCAACATCACGGGCGGGACATCCTGCGGGATCTCAAAGCGCAGGTCGTCGACGCCTTCGGGGCCTAGAGCTAGCAACGAAGGCTCGAGCGCGAGTACCTGCGCAGCGAGATCACCCGGTTCGGCCTTGCCTGCATCTTGTTGCAAGCGCGCCTTCTCAAGGACGCGCTCGACCAGCAACTCTAGGCGGCCGCTCTCTTTGAGGATGCGGCGATAGTACTCCGCGCGCTTGGCTTCGTCTTCGACCCAGCCATCCGCCAGCATCTCGCCGTGCAGCTTGATCGCGGCCACGGGGGTACGCAGCTCGTGCGTCACGGCCGCCACAAAGTTCTCGGTGCGCCGTGCGTTGTCAAGATCTCTGGCAACGCTGCGCAGCAACAGCCACATGCCCGTTGCCAGCGAAAGCACCAGCATGGCCGCGACCATGAAGAAGCGCGTGGTTTGGGTGTGGATGCGCTCTTGCAGCCCGCGCAAGTCCACCGCGATGCGCACCGAGCCATAGTCCTGATCGCCTTGGCCCAAGCATTCAATCTTCATGGCGTGCAGGGGTTGGATGGCGACGGCGGCGGTGACACCCGCAGGTAGAGACTCGCCAGCGGGCACATAGCGCTGGGATCCCACCAGCACCTGTGCGGCTGCGGCGGCCGGCAGCTTGGCCAAGAGCCAGTCTGGATCGATGAAGAATCCCTGGCGCAGAGTCGTGCTGCGTCCGATTTGGCGGAAGCAAGTGGGCAGTGTGGTCGTGGACAAGCGCGCCCGCGGCACCTTCACATTGCGCGTGGCGGCGATGCGCGGTGTCCCGTCGCGCTCTCTCCAAAAGCGCACATGGAAGTCCGAGACGGTGATGTCATGCAGACGCGACTCCATGCCGCGCAAGGCGGCCAGTTCGTCGCGCAAACACTCCACATCCTGCTCGTCGGACATGTTGACCGCGAGCACCGGCAAGGCGATCGAGATGTCGCGCGTTTGGCGCGTGCGCAGCAAGCGTTGCACCACACTTTCGCGCAGCTCGCCACCGACGAGCTCGATGGCGGAGGTGCGCAAGTCTTGCTTCAGTCGCTCGGTCTCCGCGGCACCTTCGCGCGCGCCGCACAGGATCGTCAGGGATTCGTCCAAACGATCGAGGTCAGCGATGTGGCTGTACCAACCCAAGATCCCCGGCGTGGCTTCGGTGCGCGCCAAAGGCGACGGCACCAGCGCAATGGCCGCACCAATCGTGCCGGGCGGGAAGTAGGCCGCGTTGTACTCCCAGAACGCGCGTTCGTTCTCGTGCCGCAGCAACTCGTCCAAGTTGTGCGCCAACGCATCTTCTAAGCGCCGGCCTGCATCGCGCGCGTCACCAGGGACCGCAGCCAACAGGCTGTCGTGATCCAGCGACAGCTGATGCCAATGCAAACCGCCCAGCACGAGCGTGGGCAGCACCAGCAAGACGGCGTACAGCACCAACGCCGTCGATCGTGTACGCGCGGCGCGAATCAATCCTCATACCAGCGGTAGCCCTTGCCACGCACCGTTTGGATGAACGATGGTTGGCTGGGATTCGGCTCGACCTTGCGGCGCAGACCGACGATGTGAATGTCGACCGTGCGCGTCTCGACATTGGCGCTCTTGTAGTGCCAAACATCGAGCAGCAGGTCATCGCGCGTCACCACGCGCGAGCGGTTCTTCATCAAGTAGTCGAGAATGTCGCCTTCGCGCGGCGTCAGCGGCAGCACTTGTCCCTCGCGGTGCACTTCCAGGCGCTGCAGATCGACCTTGATGCCGTGCGGCAGCTCGATCATCTCGGCCGTCGTCGCGGTGCGCGTGGCCGAGCGACGGAACTGGGCCTCGACGCGCGCCAGCAACTCGCGCGGGCTGAAGGGCTTCTTGACGTAGTCATCGGCACCCAACTCAAAGCCGCGTACGAGGTCTTGCTCGGAGGCCAGAGCCGTCAGGATGACAACGCGCACATCGCGGCCTTCGGCGCGCAAGGTCTTGAGGATGTCGAGCCCGCCCATGCCGGGCAGCATCAGGTCGAGCACGATCAAGTCGAAGGCGCCTTCGCGGATCTTGTGCAACGCGGCCAAGCCATCGCCCACGGTCTCGACCGTGTACTTTTGATGTTCCAGTGCTTCGCGCACGCCTGCGGCCAGCGTTTCCTCGTCTTCGACGACAAGGATCCGGCGCAGAGTGGGTTCGAGCTTGAGGTCAGTGTCGGTCGGGCTCATGGCAGGTGCGTTGGATACGCAGGATACGCCTGAAGTGTGTGCGCGAAGCGTCAAGAAAGCGTACGAAACGCACGGGTCTTGAGGTGCAAGGCCGCCCAAGGGGGTACCAGCAGCATCCACGGCAGGTCGAGGGCGTCGGGGGCGGGGCCGCGCACCGCGAGAGAGGCGCAGAGGGCCGCTGCGGCCAGCCATGCGAACCAGCTGCGGCTGCGCAGGGTGTCCCACAGGATGGCGCCTAGCGCAACAACTGCCAGCACCAGCAGCGCCAGGTGCAGGCCCTCGCCCAGCAGGCTCAACCCATACAGCGCCAGAAGTCCGGCATGCCACAGAGGAAGGTGCATGGCTAGCGCGTTTGGTTGGGGGTAGGAAGGTCCACGCTCGCGAGCCCATGCGTTTGCAAGGCCTCACGCGCCCATGGCGGAAGCGCCCGCAGTTCGTAGGCATCAGCGCCCACGCCAGCAAGGGCCGCGCGCGCGGCTTCGACTTCGCCCAGCATGCATTGCGCGGCGGCTGTGCGCAGCATGACCTTGCGCTCGTTGCTGTCCTCGAAGGTGCGGCACACGCGTGTGTACTGGCGTAGCGAGCGCAAGCAAGTGCTCCAGTTGGCGGCGGCGGCGTGCTCATTGGCCCATTGCGCCTGCGCCCAAGCCTCCAAGCCGAGCTGCAGCTCGCCGTCCAGAGTTTTTGACAGACTGAGTGCGCTCTCGGGCGTCAGCCCGGCATACGCTCCGCCCAAGCGCTGCCACTCGTGGTGTGCGGCCTCGGGGGCTCCGCGCAAGCAGGCGCGCGCTGCCAGTTGCGCACGCCACTCGGGTGACCACTGCGGGCCGATCTCGCGTTGCGCCAAGGCTGCATAGGCAAGGTCGGCACCTGATGTGTCATTCGCTTGCACACACAGTGTGTAGAGGTTTTGCGCCGCAACAGGGTGGCGTGCATCGAGCGCCAACACCGAGGCATAGAGCTGTTGGGCTTGCGCCAAGTCGCGTGCCGCGATACGCAGCTGCGCCAGATTCAAGCGCGCCTCCACAGACCACGGGCGCTGGGCCAACAGCAGTAGCCACGCGCGCTCCTGCACATCGGGTGCGGCGTTGGTGGCCTTGTCGCGGCGTGCATCCAACGCCAGCGCGAGCGGGGAGTCGGGGCGCGCGTGCAGTGCTGCCTCGATGGAGGTGGCGGGGGCGTCGCCCACTTGCGCCAGCGCGCGTCCGTGCTGGACAAAGTCCCAAGCGCGCGCGGCAAAGACACACACAAGCAGAGCCAAGCTGACGGGGAGCACGGCTGCGAGTCGCGCGGGAGCGGCGCGCTCTTTGGCAAGGATCACGCCCGCCACCGTTCCCAGCGCCAGCGTAGCGGGCGGGTTGTGGAAGAAGGGGCCGCGCACCCACGCCTCGGCCAGCCACGCAAGCACCGCGGCCGCGAGTGCCGCGCGCGCAGCATCGGAAGAGCGCGTGGCACTGCGTAGCGTTTGCCATGCGTGCCAACCGAGCCAGACAAGGAACACCAGCCACGGCAAGCCACCGAGCCATCCGCCTTCGTACAGCGGCGCCAGCCAATCGTTGTGCGGGTGTTCCACTTCGGTATCAGCACCCAAGCGGCGTTTGAGCGTGGAGCGCTCGATCTCGTCCACCTCGCGCACTTGCGGGAAGCGCGCGGCCCATTGGCCTGTGCCCACTCCTGCAAGGGCATCGGTGTCGAGCAAGTGCCATCCTGCGCGCACCACGGACCAGCGCACAGAGAGTCCGCTGGTCGGGGCGGTGGCCGTGGCGGCAGCCGCAGCAGGTGTGCCGGTCAAGTTGCTGGCGGGATCACGCAGCCACAAGGGCAGCAGCACTGCCAGAGCCGCGAGGCACGCCAGTGCGGCCGCACGGTAGCGTGCGCGACCTGAGGCGCACACAGCCAGCAAACCAAAGGCGCCGGTAGCTGCTGTCGGCACACTCAAGACGGGGGCGACAGCTGCGTGTGTCAAGCCCGCTAGACAGGCCAGCAGGGCCAGAGCGCGCAGCAGTTGCCCTTGGCGTGTGGCTGCAGGCGGGGCGAGTGCGAACCAAGCACCACCGACCACGAGGGCTCCGAGCAGGGCTTCGCTGGTGGCGGCGGTGTTGCCCAAGCTGCCGGCGTACGCGTTGGCGCCATCGAGCAACGCAGGCACCGCCAGCCACAACGCGAGCGGTACAAGCAGCAACGCCACGCGCCCGGCTGCGTCGTGCAAGCGCGAGCCGATCCACAAGCTGGCGGCTAGCACCAACCAAGCGAGGAGTGTGCGTTGGGCCGCAAAGGTGTCGGTTGCATCCACACGCGCCACATTGAGGACTGCCACCAAGAACGCGGCGAGGAACCACAGCGAACCGCGCAGCGTGGTCGGGCTCGTGACGCAGGCCAGCCATGCGGCCGGAATGAGCAGCAACACAGCCCAGCCAGTGCCTGCATCCACGGGGCGCGGGTCGTTCGCCAGCACGCCGCCGGGCAGCGTCAACCAGTAGACGGGCGCCAGCGCGGCCAGCGCCAAGAGCCACCCGCGTTGTGTTGCGTGGGTGGTCATGCTGTCAAGTTTCTTTGACGGCCGGTCCCAGCTCGCGCGTCACGATGGCATCGACGAAAGCAACGGAATCAAACGGCTCCAGCATCCCCAGTTGCTCGCCGGTGCCGATGTAGCGCACGGGCAGACCCAGTTGGTCGCGAATGGTGAACACCGCACCGCCGCGCGCTGTGCCATCCAACTTGGCCAAGATGAGGCCGGTGACCTCGACGGACTCCTTGAAAAGTTGCGCTTGGCGGATGGCGTTTTGGCCGTTGGTGGCATCCAGCACCAGCAGCGTCTCGTGCGGAGCACCAGGGAGGCGCTTCTCGATCACACGCCGCACCTTCTTGAGCTCCTCCATCAAGTTGGTCTGTGTGTGC
>CAIKQM010000161.1 GCA_903829565.1 uncultured Planctomycetota bacterium | reverse complement strand
TCGCGCGGGCCCAGCTCGATGCGCACGGGGACACCCTTGCGCTCCCACTCGTAGTACTTGTCGCCCGGGCGCATGTTGTCGCGGTCGTCGACTTTGACTGTCAAGCCGTCTTCACGCAGCTCCTTGGCGAGCGTGTGGGCTGCATCACAGACCTGCGTGCGTTCCGTGTCGCTCTTCCAGATCGGCACGATCACCACATGAATGGGCGCCAAACGCGGAGGCAGCACGAGGCCTTCGTCATCCGAGTGCGCCATGATCACGGCGCCGACGAGGCGCGTGGAGACACCCCACGAGGTCTGCCAGACATGCTCGCGCACACCTTGCTGGTTCTGGAAGGTGACATTGAACGCGCGGCCGAAGTTCTGGCCCAGGTCGTGGCTGGTGCCGGCTTGCAGCGCCTTGCCGTCTTGCATCATCGCTTCGATGCAGCGTGTTTCCACCGCACCGGCGAAGCGTTCGTTCTCGGTCTTGACGCCTTGAATCACCGGCAACGCCATGACTTCGTGCGCGAAGTCACGGTACACATCCAACATGCGCGCCACTTCTTCTTGCGCTTCGGTGTGTGTGGCGTGCGCCGTGTGGCCTTCTTGCCACAGGAACTCGCCCGTGCGGAGGAACAAGCGCGTGCGCAGCTCCCAGCGCATCACATTGGCCCACTGGTTTAGCAGCAACGGCAAGTCGCGATACGAGTCGATCCACTTGGCAAAGAAGTGGCCGATGATCGTCTCGGAGGTAGGCCGCACGACATACGGCTCTTCGAGTTCGTTCTTGACGGTGAGCTTGCCGTCCTGCGCCTTGAGGCCGGAATGCGTGACGACCGCGCACTCCATGGCGAAGCCTTCCACGTGCTGCGCTTCCTTGGCGAGGAACGACAGCGGGATCAGCAACGGGAAGTACGCGTTCTGGTGCCCGGTTTCCTTGAAGCGGCGGTCCAGGTCGGCCTGCATCTTCTCCCACACGGCATAGCCGTGCGGCTTGATGACCATGCAGCCGCGCACTACCTCGGCGGCTTCGGCCATGCCTCCTTCGCGGACAACGTCTTGGTACCACTGCGCGTAGTCGTTTGCGCGGGGTGTGATGCGGGCTCCGGCCATGTCAGTCCTCAGCGGTCAAAAGGGATCCAGCACAGAGTAGGGGCCGAGCAGGCGTAGGGGTAGCGTAGGTTGGAATCTCTAAGAATTCGCCTCAGGCCGAAGGGGAGGTGGCCGACAACTCCTCTTGCCAAGGGATTGACAGTCGGCAGTCAACGGTAGACTGCGGTTGCGACCGCGTGTTTGCCCTGCTGACCTCAACCTCTTGAGACCGACGCCATGAGCCTTGCCGCCCAAATCCGCCCCGAGATGACCATGGAACAGATCATGGACATCGCCCCTGCTGCCCAGCGCGCGCTGTTCCAGCGCTACCACATCGGCGGGTGCAGTTCGTGCGGCTTTCAGCCGACGGACACGCTGGCGCAGGTGTGCAAGGACCACAACATCCTCGACCTGAATGAGGTGGTGCGCACGATCGTGAACGCGCAAGAGGCCGATGCGAATCTGCAGGTGGCCTGCACGGCGGTGAAGGGCTGGCTCGATGCGGGCGAGTCGTTCCTGTTCCTCGATGTGCGCATGCCGGACGAACTGGCGCTGGCCAAGATCGCTGCTGCGGAAGCGCTCGACTACGACAACCCTGGCAAGTACATGAGCCTGCCGAAGGACACCAAGATCGTGTTCCACTGCAAGAGTGGCGTGCGTTCGCTGGATGTGGCCGCGTACTTCAAAGGCCACGGCTTCACGAATGTGTGGTCGATGCGCGGAGGCATCGACGAGTGGAGCCGCACGATCGACGCCGCGGTGCCGACCTACTGACAACCTGGAACCCGCACGATCGCCTGCCCGCGGTCGTTCGGATCTGCGAACTCATCGCAGCCCCGCGTGGTCGACTGCCCTCGACTACGCCGACGGCCCAGCGGACTGCCCCCGCTGGCCGAATGATTCGAGCGAGGCCGCCTCCTAACCAGGGGTGGCCTCGCTCTCTGTTTTAGAACTTGCGTGCTTCTGGTCGGAAGTCACAGTAGTTCAAGAGCTAGGTCGCCATGCCTCCGTCCCCAGTCCAGCATCTACGTGTCGAGCTGATCCTGTCGACCTACGAGAATCCGCGTTCCCTTGCTCTCTGTCTTGAGTCGATTGCGAGACAGGATGCGCGCTGTGATTCGATTTGCGTCGCTGATGA
>CAIKQM010000160.1 GCA_903829565.1 uncultured Planctomycetota bacterium | reverse complement strand
TTTTGACGCGCGGCTTCGAGCTGCACAGCCCCGAGAAGGCTGCCGAGCGCGGCGGTACCTTGACGGTGCGTTTGCGCGCCGAGGAAAACGGCCCGGCCTTTGTGAAGGCACTCGAGTCGCGCGGTGTGCTGGTGGATCACCGCCCTGGCGCCGGCATCCGCGTCAGCCCGCACTACTACACCTTGGAAGAGGAACTCGACGAGTTCGCCGAAGAGTTGTCGGACTTGCGCGCCACGGGCAAGTGGAAGGACTACCTCTCAGGCCGCACGGCCTACTGAACCCATGCACAAGCGCTCCCTCAGCCTGTTTGATCTCGCGCCCGGCAAGGTACTGCTCGATCGCTGGCGCATTGTTACGACGCACCGAGCAGGCGGCATTGCCGCCACGTTTGAAGCGCAAGATGTGGATGGTGCCACCTGCGAGCTGCAGGTCTATCCCACCGCGATGTTCGAGAAGCGCGCCGATGCCGACGAGTTTGCCGCCGCGATGTCTCGCTGGCTGGTGGTGCGTGATGCGCATGTGGTGCGCGCGCGCGCCGTCGATCGGCACGAAGACGGGAGTGTTCTCTACGCCACCGACTTGCCGCCGGGTGTGGCCTTGCGCACGCTGCGCCACGAAGGCACCGAGTGGGAAGCCTCCAAAGTAGTGCGCGTCGGTGCACAGCTGTTGGACGGTTTGGCGCGCATCCATGCGGGTGGTTTGGTGCATGGCGATGTGAAGCCACACACCGTGCACATCGCAACAGATGGACTGGCCGTGTTGGTCGATGGTGGTGTGACGCCTGCTCTGTGGAGCGCCAAGCACCTGGGCGACAAGACGGCACTCATCGGCACGCCGTTCTATGCTCCGCTCGAGCAGTTCGGTGGCGAATCGCCCGATGTGCAATCGGATCTCTACAACACCGCGACCCTGTTGTATGAGCTGGCTTGCGGGGTGTTGCCGTGGCGCGGCAAGAGCTTCCTTGAGGTCTTCCAAAGCAAGCTCGAGAAGCGCCCGCCGGCCATGTCTACGCGCGCACCGCAGGTCGAGGTTCCGCGCCAGCTAGAACAGGCCATCGCGCGTGGTTTGATGGCGGATAAGCGCGAGCGTTGGCAAACGGCCTTGGAGTTCAAGAACGCCTTGCTGGCGGCCAATCTCGAGGCATGAACATGACCACGCCGAGTCTGCCAGTGCAGCGCATCGTGTGTGCCCGCACTGGCGGTCCCGAAGTGTTGGAGTTGCACACGGCTACTTTGGCCGCACCTCAAGCGCACGAAGTGCGCATCCGTCATGAGGCGATTGGTGTCAATTTCTTGGACGTGTATGTGCGCACTGGCCTCTACCCCACGGAGGCACCCTTCACGCCAGGCGTAGAGGCCGCAGGTGTGATCGAAGCGATCGGCAGCGAGGTGTCCGGCATGCAGGTAGGCGAGCGTGTGGTGTACGCCACGCCGCCCATGGGTGCGTATGCGTCGGCGCGCAACTTGGCTGCGGAGCGCGTGGTGTGCTTGCCAACGAACGTGTCGGCACACCAAGCGGCTGCAACGATGTTGAAGGGCATGAGCGCGCACTACTTGCTGCACGACAGCTACCGCGTGCAAGCAGGCTCGACCGTCGTCGTGCATGCCGCCACTGGTGGCGTGGGCTCACTCTTGGTGCCTTGGGCCAAGCACATGGGAGCCACGGTCATCGCCTTGGTAGGGGCCGCGACGAAGGTCGCACGCGCCCACGCCTTGGGTGCGGATGTGGTGGTGGATACGGCCACGGAGGAGTGGGTGGCTGCCGTGCTGCATGCGACTGCCGGTCGCGGCGCGGACTGCGTGTATGACTCGGTGGGCAAGGACACCTTCGGTCGTTCGCTGGCCTGTCTGCGTGTGCGCGGCACCTTGGTGAGCTACGGCCAATCCTCGGGTGCGGTCCCGCCGGTCGATGTGCTCGAACTGGGCAAGAAGTCCGTGTTCTTGACCCGCCCATCGTTGTGGGACCACACCTCAACACGCTCTGAGTTGCTTGTGCGCGCTGCGGCAGTGCACCAGCTGCTAGCCGCTGGGGTCTTGAGCGCGGATGTGGGCCAAGTGTGGCCGCTGGCCCAGGCGGCCGATGCCCACCGGGCCTTGCAGGCACGCACGACTCATGGCTCCACGCTGCTGGTGCCCTGAACTTCTGGTGTCCTCAGCTCCAACACCACTAACCGCTACACTCACTGCGATCATGCAACCGCTGCTGCACTCGTTGCCCGCGCGCTACAACCTTGCCGAGGATCTCCTAGACCGCAATCTGCGCGAGGGACGCGGCTCAAAGCACTGCCTCTATGTGGGCGAGGAAGCGTGGACCTACGAACAGTTGGTGACGCGTTCCCGCCAAGCTGCGGCTGCCTTGCGTCGTGTCGGTGTGCAGGCCGAAGATCGCGTGCTGATCGTGTTGCCGGATGGCGTGGAGTTCGTCGAAGCATGGTTCGGCACTCTGCGCGCGGGTGCAGTGTTTGCCATGGTCAACCCGCTGCTGCACGCCGAGCAGTACAGCGAGTACCTCGACTATGTGAAGCCGCGAGCGGTGATCACGCACGAGTCCGTGCTGCCCGCGATGCTGGATGCACTGCAGGCTGCGCGCTTCCAACCGCCGGTCTTTGTTGTG
>CAIKQM010000159.1 GCA_903829565.1 uncultured Planctomycetota bacterium | reverse complement strand
GGCGTGTGGGAGTTTGCGCGCGGCTCGATGCGTACCTACAACATGCTCAAACTGCGCGCCCAGCAGTTTGATGCTGATCCTCAAGTCCGGGCATGGATTGCGGAACGCAAGGATGCGCACATGGATCCGTTACTAGCGGGTCCTTACAGCAAGGCTCGAGCACAGGCTTTGCGTGCAGCGCAGATGGATGTGGCCGCTATCGGCGCAGAAGGTCTGCACTACGAGCGCCTAGACCAGCGTATGTTGGAGCACATGTTGGGCGTGCGCAGCTGAGGCATGTCCAGCCGCCTTGTCAGCTTGGGTCTGGATGTAGGCACACAAAGCACCAAAGCTCTTTTGGTGTCGTGTGCTGACGGTTCCGTAGTCGCTCGCGGCAGTGCCGCGCACGCGCCACTGCCACCGAGCAGCATTGGTCGAGCCGAACAGGATCCACGCGAGTGGTGGAGGGCGGTGCAAGCGAGCGTGCGCATGGCCTTGGATGCGGCTGGCGCGGTAGAGGTAGTCGCCGTGGGCGTCAGCGGCCAGCAACACGGCTGCGTGTTGGTCGATGCCGACAACCAACCGGTAGGACCGGCAAAGTTGTGGTGCGACACCGAGACTGCGACACAAGCGCAAGAGTTCGAACAACGCACTGGGCGTGCCCTGCCCGTGGGTTGGACTTTGTCAAAAGTACTCTACACCATGCAGCAGCGACCCGAACAGTGGTCGCGTGCGGATGGAGTATTGTTGCCTCACGAGTGGATCAATGCGCAACTGACCGGCAGGCGAGCCGCTGAAGCGGGTGATGCCTCTGGCACTGGTTGGTGGGATGCGCGCACGCGTCAGTACGACTCCGACATCTTGACTGCTGTGGGCGGGGGACTCGCTCAGCGCTTGCCTGCATTGGTCGCAAGCCATGCACTGGTTGGCACCTTGCTCCCTGAACCAGCGCGGTACTTGGGGCTGCCCGCAGGTTTGCCTGTGTCGGCCGGAGGCGGCGACAACATGTTGAGCGCCATTGGTGCCGGCGCAGTAAGCCCCGGCCCTTTCGTGATCAGCCTCGGTACCTCGGCCACGGTGTTCACGCACAGCACGCAACCGGTGCTGGATCCGCGCGCGTTGGTTTCGCCGTTCTGTGACTCGACCGGTGGGTGGCTGCCACTGATGTGCTTGTTGAACTGCACCGGTGTGCTGGAAGAGCTCCGACTCGGTTACGGCTTGAGTCATGCCTCACTCGCACAGTTGGCATTGGCGAGTCCTGAGGGCGGTGATGGCCTGCTCTTCGTGCCGTGGCTGTTGGGTGAGCGCGTACCTGCAGTGCCGCGCGCAGCCGGAACGATGCTGGGCTTGCGCAGCGGCATGCTGCAGCCTGGCCCGTTGGCACGCGCTGCCGTGGAAGGTGTTGCGCATGGTTTGTTGCTCTGTTTGCAGCGCTTGCGCTTGTTTGGAATGCAGCCTGATGGTGTGCGCTTGGTCGGCGGAGCGGCACGTTCGCCGTTGTGGACGCGCGTGCTGGCGGACACGTTAGGCTTGCCAGTCACTCCCTTGCTCGAAGTGGAGACCGCTGCGTTGGGTGCGGCCCTTCAAGCGCAATGGGCTTGTCAACCTGCTTCGTCCTTGCAGGCACTTGTGCAGCGCAGTGTGCGGTTGGATGCCACGGTGCATCCAGAAGCTGCAGGTGTAGAAGCATTGCAGCAGGCACACAAGCGCTACCTGGAGTGGCTGGAGCAGGCACATGGCGCTGCGGCGCGCGTGGATCGTCTCTAGACCTTCGAGCGTCGTTCCCACACAAGTGCCACCCAGCCAAGCGCTACTGCGAACCACAGCGTGCACAAGCGCGCAGCCAGTGTGGTTGCTGCTGCTGCAGAGGCAGCTGTGTGCACGCCAAGCTCGCTAAGACGGTGTTGCAACAACGCCGTCATGGAGGCCTCCGTCACTCCTAGCCCACCAGGAGCTAAGAACGCCAAAGCTCCGACGAGCGCGCCAAGTGCAAAGATGGTGACACTTGTCGCGACATCAACTGGTCCAAAGGTCTGCGCCAGCAGATAGAAGCCCAAGCACTCACAGAACCAGCCGAGTGCAGCCAACAACACGGGGACCACCAAGCGTCGTGGCGCCAGCACCAAGCGTGAGGCCTCCAACGAGCTCTGCACTGCTGTTGCTACAGGCGCAAGACGCCTCCACTGGACTGCTCGCCGCAGCACCGCCTCTTGCAAGCCGCGCCAGTACAGCCCCATGAGCAGCAGCCCGATCAAGCCCAAAGTCGTCCACGCCATCCACTGCGCCGCTCCCAACATGTTGGAGCCGCTGAGTACGAGCAACACCAAGAAGCCCAACAGATCCGTCACGCGCTCGGCCACGACGATCGGGGCAGTCCTAGCGATCGGTGCCCCACAGCGGCGCAGGAGCAACCAACTCTTGATCGTCTCGCCCATCTTGCCCGGTGACACTGTCAGCGCGAGCCCGGCCAGATGGATCCGGAAAGAGACTCCCCACGGCAGATGCAGACCGAGCCACGAGAGGTACAGCTGCCAGCGCACGAAGCGCACGAGGTAGTTGAGGAAGCTCAGCCCGCAAGCCGCAAGCAGCAGGCTGGCCGGGATGCGCGCCCAGGCTTGGGCCAGCCCTTCGGCGTCCACCCACAGGACGTACGCCGTGTAGATGACCACCGCTGCCGCCAGCCCCAGCAGCAACCCGCGCACCAGCTTTGCAGCGGCTTGTTGGTCGGACTGTGGGGGAGTTGCGCTCATGCAGCGTCGCGGTTGGAGGCACCGCGCAGGCGTGGTACTCTGCCGCGCCCATGAGCTCCTTGTCCACACCTTGGGAGACACCTTGGTTGGTGTTAGCCGCCGTGGCCGCCGTCGTGGCGGCTGGGGCTGCTGTGTACGCAGCGGTGTTGCTGCAGGTGCGCGCCAAAGCGGCCGCACAGCAGTGGGAGCGCTTGGAGGCCTCGCTGGCCGCGCTCACCAAGGCACTGGCGGCCACGCGCGACGAGGCCCGTGAGTTGGATCTGCGGCGCGTCGAGCACGCGCTCTTGGATCTGCGTGACCTTGCGCGGCGCGTGGAAGATCGCGTCATCGTCGCTGACGAAGCGCGTCACAAGGAGCAGCTCTCGCCGTCTACCTTGCAGACGCAAGATGTGGGCTCGCTCTCGGATCGGATCGTCACGCGTCTCTTGGCCTTGGGCTACGATCGCATCACCTTTGTCACGCCGCCGGCCGAGCTTGCCTTGGGCACGCAAGGTGATCTTGACGTGGTCGTGGAAGCACGGCGCGACGGCGCCGCGTGCAAGGGACGAGTCCTCGTTCGACACGGCCGCATCCACGACATCCAAATCCAATCTGCCTACGCGGCGTTCCCCTGACACTGCGGTTCCCTACACTCAGCGCTCATGCATCCCATCGCATCCATCGAGAAACTCAAGCAACACGTAGGCACCACAGTCACCTTGCGCGGCTGGCTGGCCGACAAGAGCTCGAAGGGCAAGCTGCACTTCCTCAAGCTGCGTGACGGCACCGGCTATGTGCAGGCCGTCGTGTTCAAGGGGGATGTGAGTGCCGAGTTCTTTGATGAGGTGGGCCGCTTGGGCCAAGAGTCCAGCCTCATCTTGCACGGCATGGTCAAGGCCGATGAACGTGCGCCTGGTGGCGTGGAGATCTCGGTTGTAGGCGGCGAGATCGTGCAGAAGGTCGAGGGCTTCCCGATCACGCCCAAGGAGCACGGCCCCGACTTCCTCTTGTCGAACCGCCATCTTTGGCTGCGCAGCCGTCGTCAGTGGGCGATCTTGCGCATCCGCGATTGCGTGGCGAAGGCGATTCGCGACTTCTATGAACAAGAGGGCTTCATCTGCGTCGACTCGCCCATCTTCACGCCGGCTGCATGCGAAGGCACCAGCACGCTCTTCGAAGTGGACTACTTCGATGAAGAGAAAGCGTATTTGACACAGTCGGGCCAGCTGTACGCAGAAGCCTCTGCCATGGCGTTCGGCAAGGTCTACTGCTTTGGCCCGACCTTCCGCGCCGAAAAGAGCAAGACGCGCCGTCACTTGACGGAGTTCTGGATGCTCGAGCCGGAGATCGCGTACGCGAATCTCAATGATGTGATGCAGCACGCCGAAGATCTGCTGTGCTTCGTCGTCCAACGCGTGTTGGAACGGCGTCGTCCGGAGCTTGCTGCGCTGGAGCGCGATCTCTCCAAGCTCGAAGCCATCGTGCCGCCGTTCCCGCGCTTGTCCTATGACGAAGCGCATGCCTTGCTGGAACAGCTAGCTCCTGGCCAACACGAGTACGGCGACGACTTCGGTGCGCCCGATGAGACCATCATCTCGAACCAGTACAACAAGCCGGTGATGGTGCACCGCTATCCGCGCGAGGTGAAGGCCTTCTACATGAAGCGCGATCCCGAAGACGACACGAAGGCCCTGTGTGTCGATGTGCTCGCTCCTGAAGGCATCGGCGAGATCATTGGCGGCAGCCAGCGCGAGGAGGATTTGGAAGTCCTGCGCGGACGCATCGCCGAGCACAAGCTGCCGGAAGAAGCCTTCTCGTGGTACTTGGACTTGCGCCGCTACGGCAGCGTGCCGCACGGCGGCTTTGGCCTCGGGCTTGAGCGCACCGTCGCGTGGATCTGCGGCATCGAGCATGTGCGCGAAGCCAGCCCGTACCCGCGCATGATGTACCGCATCTATCCGTGATGCTACGCGCGGCGGCGTGGGCGGCGTGTGCCGCAGCTCTCGTCGTCTTGCGGCCTGCGCACCTCGATGGTGCTTGGGCCGAGTGTGCGGCGTTGTGGGTGTATGTGTGTGTGGTGGTGGCCTTGCCGGGCATCGCATTGCGGCGCTTGAGCAGCGCCGCACCAGCAGAGGATGCTGCCGCGCTGGCTGTGTGGGGCTTTGTGTACGGACTGGTCCTGCACCTCGTCAGCGCGGAAGTGCTCTTGCGCGTAGGCGCGGTCTCTCACACATGGCTAGTGTGTGGAGTCGTAGGTTTGGTAGCTGCGTGGCGTGTGCAGCGCAGTCGCGCACCGGAGGCGGTTGTGTCTCCGCCTGTGTCAAGCACGCACGCTCTGTGGTGGTTGGGCTTGGTGGCATTGCTGGTCTTGCGTGCTCACCATCGCGAGCCATCCTTGCGCGCAGCGGACTACGACACGGACTTGTTGTGGCACGCAGGCAACGCAGCCGAGTACTTGCGTGGACCTGTGATGTGGGATCCGCGCGTGGCGGGACTCGCCTTCGAGTACCACACGCATGCGTACGCTCTGCCCGCCGTGGCCGCGCGCACGTTGGGCCTGTCCGTTGCTTCTGTCGGCATGTCGTGGCTTGCGTCGCTGATTCCTGTCTTGGTGGTGATGGCTACAGCGATGTGGGCGCGACAGCTGGGTGGCTGGAAGGCTGGCCTTGTTGCGGGCCTCTCGTTGTTACTGGCCACAGATCCCGCGCTTTCGCTTTGGTCGATGGGCTGGCAAGCGGCTGAGAATTGGCGCTCGCACGCGTACTTTGAAGCGGGGCTTTGGAATAGCCCCACGACGAGCTTCGGCTTGGTGTTGTTTGTGGCGGCCTTGGAACGAGTGCAAGCGTATTTGACACGGCCTCGTCTCTTGGTTGCTGTGCAGCTGGTGGTATGTGCGTGGGCCATGGCGGGTGCCAAGGGTTCGACTGCGCCGGTGTTGGTGGCTGGAGTGTGGGCTACGGGCGCATGGAGCATGCTGCGTACGCGCACTTGGAAGCAGCCGTTGTTCGTGTGTGCGCTGTGCGCCAGTGTGGGGGTGGCACCTGCTTTCGTCCGCTTGGGCGGAAGTGATGCGGGTTACGCGCAAGCGATGTTCCAAGTGGAGCCTTTCGCGGCGTTCGTGAGCGCTCCG
>CAIKQM010000158.1 GCA_903829565.1 uncultured Planctomycetota bacterium | reverse complement strand
GCAAATGCGCAGCCCCTGCTCGAGGCGTGACAACAAGTTCGGCAAGCCCACCACGCACGGGAAACCGAACGAGCGCGCCAACACGGCACCGTGACTGAAGCGACCGCCGGTTTCGCACACCACCGCCAACACGCGCGTGCGCTCGAGGAAGGTGACCACCTGAGGTGTCAGCTCCGCGGCGGCGATGATGACGGGCTCGGTATCGCGCTCCATCTCGATGCGGTCGCCATGCATCAACGCATCCAACACGCCGCGCCAAGGATCAATGAGCTCTTGCGCCCACGCACCGCGCGCGCGATCGCCGTCGGTCCCCGCCAGCGCTCCGCGCAAACGGTCGACCATCGCTTGCACCGCCGCCTCGGCGTTGATGCGCTGCTCGCGCACGGTCGTCTCGACCTCCTTGCGCGCAGAAGGATCGTCCAACATCAACTTGTGAACGTTGTAGATCGACGCATCCCGTTCGCCGAGCTGTTGAGCCACGATGCGCTGCTGCGCCAGGATCGCTTCGCCGGCTTGGCGGATGGCGCTGTCGAGGCGCGCCAGCTCGCGCGGCACATCCTCTTCAGGAACGGACCAAGTAGGGGCCGCCTCTGCGGCCGCGCGCACCACATGCACCGGCCCAATAGCGAGACCGGGGGCGACGGCGACGCCTTTCACGGTCTTCATTTGGGGCATGGGGCTGCTTAGGGAACGGAATCGGGTGGGACGGGTTCGATTGCCCAATTTACAGAGGTCGGGCTCGGGGAACAAAGGCCAGACCTCAAAGCGGCTCCAAAAAGAGTTCGAAAAGTCCCAAGGGGGCAAGCCGCCCCTCAAGAGTTGCCCTGCGCGTGGTCGATCCCCTGTAGCAATGAACTCGCGCAACCTCATGTCCCGTACGACCTTGGCCCTTGGTTGCCTGTGCCTTGTGGGCGGCGCGTTCCTAGTCGGCGCTAAACACCTATCGCCCATGGCCGGCGAGTACGCGGCCAGTGGCCTGCGCGCCTTGAGCGGCGGCGGCCTGCTGGCGGTCTTTGGTCTGGTGCTGGTGACGGTGGCGTGGGGCTTCCGGAGCCATGCTCCGTCCGAAGACAGCGGCAACCTAGTGCTCGAACAACTCGCCGCCGATCTGGCGACGGTGCGGACCCAACTGGAGGCCATGCGCACGGAGCGCGAAGCGCAAGCAGCCAAACCCAAACACGAAGATCAGCTCTTCCGTCTAGCCGCCGGCATCGACCAGTTAGGTGCGCGCGTCGATGGACGCTTGAAGAGCCAGCACAGCGCGATCATGGACGGTCTCGACGGAGTGCAGCGCGATGTCGCCGCCTTGCGTGCGCGCATTGATGAGCTCGAGTCTGCCCCGCGCGCCGCGGTCGAAAGCGCAGAGCCCAGCGAAGATCCCTACGGCCACGCCGAGGACGAAATCGAACTCGTGGAGGGCTTTGAAACGAGCGACGACGACCTTGAAGTCGTCGTCGAACTCGATCAAGACATGGCTGGTGCGGAGGACGACCAAGGGTTCGCCTCGTTGCACGAGCTGCTGTCCGATCCTGCGGTGCGTGAGGCCATGGAGGCCGTGCGCCGCAAGCAAAGTTGACCGTCAGCTGTCAGCCTGCGCTCCGTCGTCCTGCTTCTTGAAGAAGTTGGCGAAGGGCGTGTTGACGATCTTCGTCTTCGGCGCGACATCCTCGAGCCGCACGTACTCTTCGCGCGGGCCGCGGTCATCACGCTTGCCGTCCTTGCCATCGCGGCCGCCGGGGCCACCGCGCTTGCGATCGCCAAAGCGACCGGCCGAAGGCTTGGCCTGCACAGCACGCGTGTTTTGCGGCTTCTCGGGTTCGCGCGGACCACGATCCGGACGCCCGCCGCGTTCGCGACGCGGACCACGACGCTCGCCGCCTTCCTGACGATCAGGACGAGGCTCCTCGCGACGCGGTTGCTCGGGACGCTCGGGCTCGGGCACGTTCTTGAAGGACAGCGCCAAACGCGCGCCGCCGACTTCGATGATGCGTGCACGCACCGTTTGGCCCACCGACAGGATCTCACGCGCATCGCGCACGTAGCGATCGCTGATCTCGCTGATGTGCACGATCGCGTCTTGGGCCAAGCCCACATCGACGAACACACCGAAGCCAGCCACGCTGGTCACGATGCCTTCGACCACGCGGTCCTTGGTGAGGCGGATGGGATCCGTGTCCGGATCCAGCATGTTCGGCCCCCACAGATGCGGACGCGGATCGCGACCGGGGAAGGCCATCTCACGCATGATGTCGCGCCAGGTGTACTCCTCGACACCAAAGGCTTCGCGACGCAGGCCACGAGCCGCGCCGGGGCGACCCAGTCCTTGCTCCACCGTCGCGCCAACCGAGTCGTAGAGACGACGCACGAGGTCGTACTGCTCGGGATGTAGCCCCGTGCAATCCAGCGGTTCGGGACCATCGTTGATCCGCAGGAACGCCACAGCACTGGTCCACTGCGCTTCGGTCAGCACACCCTCAGCACGCAACTCTTCGCGCGTGGTGAAGGGCTTCTCCGCACGACGAGCCAGGATCTTCTGGGCCGACTCCTTATCGAGACCGGGCAGGTGCTGCAGCATGGAGAGAGGTGCAAAGTTCACTTCACACCCGGCGTGGGCCACCGACGACTCCACGGTCTCCACCAACGCGCGGCGCAAGTTGGCCTTGCTGACCAAGCCTTGCTCGAAGCCGAGCCCCAAGTGACGCGGGTCGACCTTGAGGATCTCCGCCATCGGATCCTGCAGGCGACGCGCGAGGCTGACAGCCATGCGCGCCGGCACGGCGAGTTGAGCCAGCTCTTGGCGCGCCAACTCGCTGTTGGCGTAGCTGGACAGGCCTGCTTCGTTGACATACAGCGTCCACGTGCGCTCGCCGATGGTGCGCAGCGCTGCACGCAGCTTCGTTGCTGCTGCACGCGGCCCCTTGCCATTGCCGAGCGACAAGTGACGGCAGCCGTGTGCTTGCAGGATCGCGGCCAATTCCACGCCCAACTGTTCCGGCGTCTTGTCAGCCGGCGCGACCTTGGCTTCTTCGCCCACGACCACACCGTTGGCATCGACGATCACGATCGTCCAATCGCCCTTGGCGCTGACATCCACACCGGCCACCGGCGCGCGCGGACCAATCGGCGTCAAAAGGATTTGACGGAGGTGCTGCGACAAGAAGCGCAGCGCTTCAAGATCGGCACGCTCCTTGAGCTCGAGGCGCACATCCGGCTCGACCATCGGCAAGATCCGACGCTCGAAAGCCTGCAGAGCCACTTCGTTCAGCACGGCATCGTGCGCAGGGTGCGTGTGCTTGCCCAACGCAGCGCGGACCTTCGGCAACACGACCGAGGCATCCAGCGTGATCGAGGTGGCGAGTACGCGTTCCTTTTGCGCTTGGCGCACCGCCAGCAAGCGATGACCTTGAATCTGACGCAACGGCTGACGCAGCCGGAGCAAGCCCTTGTGACGGCCGAGCTTGGACTCATCAACCGTGGCACGCACGGACAGCACGCCGTGCTTGCGCAGCATGTTGCGCACCAAACCGCGCAAACGCGCGTTGCGGCCCAGACGATCCGACAAGATGCGCAACGCACCGGCAAGCGCTTCGGCTTCCGAGTGCACATTGCGATCAGGCTGCACGAACGGAGCACACAAGCGCGCCAGATGCGCGTTCATTTGCGCCGTGAGATCAATCTCCTTGTGCGCCGCCTGCGGAGTGGGCTCGTCAAAAACGATGTCATCGTCTTCGCCTTCGGCAGCGTGTTCCGCACCAGCTTGTGCTGTGGCGGCTTGCTCGGCTTCTACTTGCGAAGCAGCCGCTTCAGCAGAGACAGCCTCCGCGTGAGCGGGAGCGCTCGCGGCGGCTTCGTGCGCTTCGGCCTCTGCAGCCGGCTCATGCGCGGCCGCTTCATGGCCAACGGCCTCGGCGTGTTCGGCCGACTCGTCCTCGGTGACTTCACCCTTCTTGATGGCCGCGACCAACAGATCCGCCAGCGGCGACAAGCCACGATCGATCGCCAGCTGCACTTCAGGTTCAGGACGGCGATGAGGAACGAACAAGTCCTCCAGCTCAAAGCGATCCATGCAGGTGCGGATCGCCTCCACATGATGCGGCGCTACGGAAGCATCCTTCTCGATCAAACGCAGGATCGTGCCGCGACGACGATCGAGTTCTTCCATCTCGGTACGACGACGCTGCAAACGACGAATGGCGCTCTCAGGCAGAGCTTCCACCTCGGCACGGCGGAAGCGACCGATGAACGGCGCGGTCAAGCCGGCGTCCAACATGGTCAATGCGCTAAGCACGCTCTCGGGCTTGATCGAGAATTCGTGCGCGAGGGCCTGCACGATCAAAGTGGCGGTCACGGTAGGGCCTACTGGGGGTCCGTAGCTGCTGAACGCAGACCGCGTCGTTCGTTCGGCGGGCTGCGCGGGGCAAATGGTGGGCCCCCCATCATACCAGCGAACCTAGGCGGGAAGTTCGTAGAGCGAGGCGCGCTCTTCTTCTGCCACCAAGGCCGCACCTTGGCACACTTCCCAAGCGACGGATTCGTCCAGCCCGGGGACGGTCCACTCCCCCAACGCCCGCCCCGTCAGGGCATCGCGCACATCGATCAGCGCCTCTTGGACGAGGTACAGCTTGCCGTCATCGCACTTCATGCTGATGTCCGGCACCGCGTCTCCACGACGGGACGACAGGATGCGCCACCAGCGCGGTCCTTCGGTGGCGGCACCTTCGGCCGCGAACGACACCAAGGTCAGCGAGTCCACGTTGCCGCCATCGGGATGCAGTGCAAGGTCGGTCATGAAGCGCGGCATCGCTTCACGCGGCATGATCTGCCCGAGGTCGCGCGTCAGCAGCGTCACGCCGCCCTGCCAAGCCGCGATCGCCTGGATTGCAGGCAAGCGCGCGGCCACGATCTCTTCTTGGAACTTGCCGGTCTTGGCATCGAGGCGCAACACACCTTGACGGCTGGTGTTGGCGTTGGTGTAGACGACGTAGACCGAGTCTTTGTGCCGCGCGAGATCGTGGTAGCGCTCGCCGGGGCGACGGTACTGCCACGCTTCCTCCATCGCCGAGGTGTCGATGGCGACGACGGCCTTGGGCGTGGTGGTGATGCACACATCCGGCCCCACGAGTGCCGCGTCGAACAGGTCGATCTTGTGCACACCCAACAGCTCGCCACTATCGAGCCGCATGCGCACGATGCGATGACCATGCGCACTCGGGCCCAACACCACTAGGTCTTGATCGGGCCCAAACCCCGCACCGAATCCGCGGCCATAGCCGACTTCGCACGGCGAGACCCACAACTGCTCACCGCTGGTGCGATCGAGCGCCACGAGCTTGCCGGGGATGACATCATCCACCCACTTGCCACCAGCCGGTTGGTCGTAGCAATGCAAGAAGACGGGTCCCACTGCGCCGATGGCCAAGCCGTCGACGATGGACTCCATTTCGCGGGCAAAACGGCGGCGCGCGGTGCGGGTCATGGTACGCACAGGATACGAGCGAGCCCGCTGCGGAACAACCGCAACGGGCTCGCTTGGTGGCCGAAGAGGCAGTGGGACTCAGTTCGTCGCCACGCCCACGCTCTTGAGGACTTCGTTGCCGATGTTGGTCGGCACGTCGCGGTACTCGAAGAGCTCCATGGCGTAGCTGCCGCGGCCCTGCGTGGCACCACGCAAGGCCGAGGAGTAGGCGAACATCTCGGCGATCGGGACTTGCGCGCGCACGACGCGCAGGTTGCCGAGCGAGTCGACTTCGCTGACTTCACCACGACGGCTGTTGAGGTCGCCGACGACGCCACCGAGGAACTCCTCGGGCACGCGCACTTCGACCTTCATGATCGGCTCGAGCAACACGATGTTGTTCTCGGCCGCTTGCTTGAACGCGAGCTGACCGGCGAGCATGAACGCCAGTTCGCTCGAGTCGACTTCGTGGTACTTGCCGTCGTACAGCGACGCACGGATGTTCACGAACGGGAAGCCCGTCTGGCCACCGCTGTTGAACGCATTGCGCAGACCGTCTTCGACCTTCGGGATGAACTCGCGCGGCACCGTGCCGCCCTTGATCGCGTCCACGAACTCGAAGTCGCCGTCCTCGGTCGCAACCGGGTCGAACTTGACGCTGATGACAGCGTACTGACCACGACCACCCGACTGGCGGATGAAGCGCGCTTCGGTATCGACCGGCTTCTTCAAGCGCTGCTTGTACGCGACCTTCGGCTTGCCGGTGGTCACTTCGCACTTGTAGTCGTTCTGCACGCGGTTGACCATGATCTCGAGGTGGAGTTCACCCATGCCCGAGATGACGAGGTCGCCGGTGGCTTCGTTGGTCTGCGCGCGGAAGGTCGGGTCTTCACGCTGCAAGCGGCCGAGGATTTCGCCCAGCTTGTCGCGGTCGGCCGACTTCTTCGGCTCGACGGACATCGAGATCACCGCTTCCGGGAACACGATCTTGTTGAGCTGGATCGGGCTGTTCTCGTCGCACAGCGTGTCACCGGTGAAGGTGTTCTTCAGGCCGATGATGGCGCCGATGTCGCCCGCGCGGATCTCGTCCACGGCGTCGCGCTTGTTGGCG
>CAIKQM010000157.1 GCA_903829565.1 uncultured Planctomycetota bacterium | reverse complement strand
GCGGACGCGATCGGACGCCTGGCGCATGGCTTGGCTGACGACTTCCTGTCGACCATCGCCTTGGCGCTGGAGCCGCAGAAGCCGCGCTTGCTGGCACCCGCCATGAATCCCGTCATGCTCGCGGCGCCTGCTGTGCAGCGCAACCTTGCGACTTTGACCGCGGATGGCTGGACCATCATCGCGCCCGGTGCGGGACGCATGGCTTGCGGGGAAAGCGGTCTCGGGCGCTTGGCAGAGGTCGACGAGTTGGTGGCGGCCGTGAGTGCCGTGTTGCCGCGCGCGTAGTGCTCTGAAACAGCACGACTTGTGAACCTGTGCTGGATCGCGCGTTGTGCGCGACCCTACTCTCGCGGTCCCGAGTCGCACGCGCATGGCCACGATCCTTGTTACTGCAGGGCCCACCCGCGAGCCCATCGATCCCGTGCGCTTCCTCTCCAATGAGTCGAGCGGGCGAATGGGCTTCGCCATCGCTGCCGCGGCCCTGGCGGCTGGGCACGAAGTGATCCTCATTGCCGGTCCGGTGCACCTGCCGACGCCTGCGGGCGTGCGCCGCATCGATGTGGTGACCGCGCGCGAGATGCTGGCGGCCTTGAAGCAGCACTTCTCCGCCTGCGATGCGCTCTACATGGCGGCGGCTGTGGCGGATTGGCGCCCGAAGCGGGTGCTGTCGGGCAAGTGGCGCGCCAAGGACGGCGGGACACAGACCACGAGCCTCGAGTTGGTGCGCAACCCCGATCTGTTGGCGACAGTCGCGCGGGCCAAGCTGCGCGGCAAGGCGCGCACGGTCATCGGCTTTGCCCTCGAAAGCGGCGCTGGCGAGGCACGCGCGCGCGCCAAGCTACGAAGGAAGAACCTGGATTTTGTCGTATTGAATGGACCTGCAGCGTTGAATGCGACCAGGACGAGCGTGATCATCCACGGTGCAGACGGCACGCGTGTCGCGCTCATGAACCGCACCAAAGAGGCGGTGGCGCGCGCGTTGGTCGGGCTGGTGGCGCGTCCTGTGCGCGCCGCCGTTCGCAGTCGTCGCACGAAGGCCGAGAGGGCCGCGAGGTAGTAAGCGGAATGGGGCGAACGAAGCACGCCAAAGCGAAGGCGTCGAAGGACGAACAGCAACCGGTAGAGGCCACCTCGAGTGGGCTCCGCGGCTTCTTGTTCGGCAAAGAGCTCGATGAAGGTGCGCAGTCGCGCTTGCGCGAGATTGCGGGCTTGGCGTCGTTGGCCTTCGCGCTGTTCTTGTTCGTGGCGTTGGCCTCGTACCGCACTCCGCACAATGACCCGTTGAGCGCCAGCTGGAACTGGTGCGGTCAAGTCGGTTGGTACTGCGCGCACCTCGTGAAGGCTTCGGCAGGCAATGCCGGCTTCTTGCTGTGCTTCTTGTTCGCGGCGTGGGGCGTGGTGATGGTGGCCGGGCGCGAAGTGCGCATGCCCGGCTTGCGCATCTTTGGCTCGTTGTGCTTTGTCACTTCGTTGGCGCTGTTGCTGCAGCACGGCATGGGGCCGACGGTAGAAGAAGCCAGCGCCATCGTGAATCCCTACCAGCCGTTCGGTCCGGGTGGTTGGGTCGCGTTGCACACGGTGCCGTACCTCGTCGAGAAGTTCGGTGCCTTTGGTTTGACGCTGGTGCTGGTGTTGACCTTGGGCGTGAGCGCGTTGCTGGCCACGGAGATGGGCTTCTACGGCGCGTTGCAAGGCTTCAGCGAGTGGGCGCGTCAGCGTCGCGAAGAGCGCGGCCAGAGTCTGGCTGCTGCTGTTGTGGAGCATGTCAAGAATGTTGGACGCGGCGTCTTCGGCTTCTTGGCGGGCAAGCCCGCAGAGCCGGCCACGGACGGGCCGCGCTTGGCGAACGCGCGCGTCGAGACGGGCGAGACCATGTTCGAAACGGCCGAGCTGGCTGAGGACTCAACGAAGACGCGTCGCCGTCGTACGAAGAAGCAAGACGACGAGGTCAGCCCCGACGACATCGATCACGAGTGGCAAGGCACGCCCGAGACTCTCGATGAAGACGAAGAAGAAGAGTTCGAGGACATGGGCGAGCCCATCGTGGCTGCGCTCGTTGATGAGGACGAGGCGGACTCGGACGACGACGACGATGCTGATGATGACGATGTAGAGGATGCTGACGTCGAGCACGCGGAGTCCGACGACGACGAGGATGAGACCGAGTTGGTTCCGCCTGCGCCTCCGGCCAAGAAGCCGCTGGCCGGCATCAAGAAAGACGCGCCGCGTTGGGATCCGCCCACCCCTCCGCCGGGTGAGTGGAAACTACCTGAGCCTTCGATGTTGATTGCACCATCGGCTGGCGGTGCAACCGATGGCTCGCAGCTGGAGACCCAGGCACGCAAGCTGGAGACGACACTCAAGAGCTTCGGTATCGAAGGTGTCGTGCACAGCACGCAGGTTGGCCCGGCGGTGACCTTGTTCGAGGTGTCCGTGCCAGAGGGCACGCGCCTCAGCAAGGTGTCCAGTTTGTCGAACGAAATCGCCGCTGGGTTGCGTGCCACGAGCATCCGCATTCAGGCGCCCATTCCGGGCCGTGACACCGTGGGCGTGGAAGTGCCCAATGCCAAGCGGCGCGTGGTGCGCATCAGCGAGCTGATCGTGGGCGATGCCTACGACAAGTCCAAGTACGCGCTGCCGTTGTTCCTCGGTCAGGACACCGAGGGCAATGCGATCGTACATGACTTGGCGAAGATGCCGCACTTGCTGATCGCGGGTACCACCGGCTCGGGCAAGTCGGTGTGCATCAACACGATTCTCGCGAGCTTGTTGCTGACGCGTTCGCCGCACGAAACCAAGTTGATCTTGATCGACCCCAAGGC
>CAIKQM010000156.1 GCA_903829565.1 uncultured Planctomycetota bacterium | reverse complement strand
CATCTGGAACATCGGCGAGGTGCCGATGCAAACGGATCCGTCGCGTCAAGAAGGCCAACGCACGCGCAAGGCGCTGCCATGCAACGAAATCGAACCTGGCGGATGGAATCGCTACCGCATCACCTTGGATGGCGGTGAGCTAACCCTCGAGGTGAACGGCGAAGTACAGAACCGTGCGACATGGTGTGAGCGCCGTCCAGGTGCCATCTGCCTGCAATCCGAAGGCGCACAGATCGAGTTCCGCAACATCCGCATCACGCCGCTCGTGCGCTAACAGCAACTCAGCGCGGCGCAGGCAGATTGTCCGCAGGGAAGAGCTGGTCGAGTCCTTGGAAGGAGGTCATCCCCTTCTGCAGCTCCATGTATCCACGCTCACCTTCGATGCACCAATGCGGCTTTTGGAAGAGCGCGAAGATCTCAGCATCGGGGCGTCGGCGCAAAGCCTGTACCCCGGCACGTCGCTGCATCCAGTGATCCCAATTGCCGAGGAGATCATTGATCGCCACGAGATCCGCCGCAGCGATGCGCTTCACTTCGATGGTGTCATCAAAACGAGCTTGCGCCTTCTCGACCATGCGGCGGAACATCGAGCTGGCCGGGTTGGTCGCTTGCTCGATGCGGAACTCCGCATCTTTCTCATGCAAGCCGCTGCCCATCCACATGCGCCGCACGAAGAGCCCCATGATCGCAGGCATCACAGCGCGCAGGTTGGAATCGTCGTAGTTCTTGAAGCACGCCAACACAGGGTTGCGCACCTGAATCAAACGCACGGTCTCGATAGGCAAGCGCCGTGACGTGCTGGAGTGATGGTGCCAACACTCGCTCGTGGGCACATAGTGCACTTCGTAACCCGCCAACCAAGTGCGCCAGCCTAGGTCGACATCCTCGTAGTACGCGAAGAACTCGCCGTCAAAGCCACCGATGCGGCGGAAGACCTCGGCATCCATCGCCATGGCACCACCGCAGGCAAACAGCGTCTTGATGGGCACATCAAACGCAGGCTGGGGCGGCTCGTTGTAGCCGCGCTGGATGCCGAGACCGTGGAAGTTCATCCCGCCGCCTGCGGAGTTCAGCACCTTGCCATCCCACGACCACATCTTGGCTGTCGTCGCGATGCACTCTTTGCGCACCAGCGGCGCAACGAGTTCGCTCAGCCAAGTCTTGGCCACACGCATGTCATTGTTGAGGAAGACCAACACTTCGGCCTTCGGCGACAACTCGGCGCCTTGATTGCAGCCGACGCTGAAGCCCAAGTTGCGCTCATTCACATGCAGCTTGACCCACGCGTGCTTGGCGCGCATCTCTTCCACACTGCCATCGTCGGAGCCGTTGTCCACCAACACGACCTCCAAGCGATCCTTGGGATAGTCGAGTTGCTGCAAGCTCTCGAAGCAGGGTTGCAGATGATGCCGGCCATTCAGGTTCAGGATCACAATCGAGACGCGCGGCAGCTGTGCTACGGGAATGGGGCCGCCGGGGCGCACAATCAGGTGCTGCGGAGGCTGAAAACTCAGTGCATTCTGAGCTCCGGCGGCAACCGTGGGCTTCGCGCCTGAACCTACGAGCTTCTTGAAGAAGTCCTTCATCCGCTGTCCTTATCCCTCTTGCTCCGCAAGGCGCAGCACCTGCACACGCGCAATGCGCGCATGCAGATCACCTGGAGTGCGCAGTTCAACGCGCTGTACTGTTGCCGGCAGATCCAGTTCCAAACGCGTGCTATCGAGCCGGTCGACGCCCGCACCGCGCACTGCAACCAAGTTGCCGACGAGTGCACCATCCACAAGGACTTCGGCACCCAACAGCAACTGCGGTTCACCACCGAGCACGAACTGTTCGATGAGCAACGCGCGGCGTCCGCCGCCTGTGCCTGCAATCGGCCAAGCAGCCTGCGCCTGCGGCCGCATCAGCAAGTAGCTCGCACCTTGTTGCTCGCAACCGCCGACGCGTGCGCAAGTATCGATGCCCTGCGCGTCAAACAACGGCCGGGCTAGGCGAGCGGATTTGCGCGCCTTGGCGGCACACACCAAGCCGCGATAGCGGAACTCAGTGGTCGCAGCATCATCGTCAATGGTCTTGGGCTCAGGTGCCGCTTCGGAAAGACGCGGCCCCAGATCAGGCTCATCCACAAAACGCGCCAACGCTGCGGCCAGCGAGCGCGCATCGCCCACATGGAAGAGCAAGCCATCGATCTCATGGCGCACATACTCCGCCATGCCACCAATGTCACTCGCCACCACAGGAGTCTTGGTCAACCACGCTTCATGGATGGTGACGGGTGAGTTCTCGAACCACACCGAGGGCACGACCAACACATCCAGTTCGGCATGCACCTCGGACAACTTGCTGTTGTCGAAGCGACCATGGAAGACCACGTTCGAGCCTGCGAGCTGAGCCAGACGAGCATGATGCTCATCTTTCTTGGGGTCGAAGCTGCCCCACACATGCAGCTCACACGGACGTCCCTCGAGCAACTTCATCGCCTCGATGAGAGTCTCGCCACCCTTGTACCAAACGAGAGTACCGACGAAACCGAAGCGCACCTTGCCTTGTGGATGCGGGCGCTTGGTGAGAGCACGCACATGATCGGTGCGCATGCCATTGTCGCTGTAGATCAAGCTGTGCGCGTCAAAGTCGGCCGTGTCGACCATCTTCTTGCGCAAGAAACGACTCGGGCTGGCGCGCAAGTCCGCGGCTTTGTAAGCCCGCAGCACGGCAGCATGACGCTCCATCAGGTCCGCGTATTCATCGCGCCCGGTCGCTTGCGCGACAAGCTCGGCAATCGGCCCGAGCAACTCGCCGGCTTTCTTGGCGGCGGGAATCGCCT
>CAIKQM010000155.1 GCA_903829565.1 uncultured Planctomycetota bacterium | reverse complement strand
GTTACTACACGGTCGAGCACTTCCCTTTGCCTGAGGAGTGCGTCATGGAGGTGGGGGGCATGGGCTTCCTGCCCGACGGCGGGCTGATGGTCTCGACGCGGCGCGGGCAAGTGTGGCGTGTGGATGGCGTCCTGGCCGACGACCCCAGCGCCGTGCGTGCGACGCTGTACGCCGAGGGGCTGTGGGAGGGAATGGGCCTTGCGACCGTAGGCGAACGCGTGTTCGTCTTGCAGCGCACAGAGCTGTCTGAATTACTTGACACCGACGGAGACGGTCGTTGCGACCAAGTGCGCACGCTGTGCGACGATTGGGGTGTATCCGAGAATTACCATGAGTTCGCGTTCGGTCTGCCTGTCGACCGCGATGGCAACTTCTGGATCTCGCTGAATCTGGGCTTCACCGACCCCAAGTGGTGGCATGGACGCGCGCTGGCTCCGTACCGCGGTTGGGTGGCCCGCATCGGCGCGGACGGTGTCATGGAGCCGTGGGCGACGGGCTTCCGCAGTCCTGCGGGCATTGGCTTCGGGCCCAAGAACACCTTGCTTGTCACGGACAACCAAGGCGACTGGGTTCCTGTCTGCCCTTTGATTGTCGTCGAGAAGGGCGGCTTTCACGGAGCGCCAGCGGGTTTGGAATGGCGTGAGGATTTCGCTGCCACGCGCACAGTACCGAGCATCACGTCGCCCGTAGATGTGCCGCGGGTGCGCCCCGCTTTGTGGATGCCATACAAGTGGACGCGTTCCACCGGCAACATGGTCATGGCCCCCAAGGGGTTCGCACCGTGGGGCGAGCAAGTGGTCTTGGCGGAACTGACCAACGGCATGGTGCTGCGCGCGGATCTCGAGCAAGTACAGGACGTCTGGCAGGGCGCCGTCTTCGTGATGCGCACGAATGTGGGCTCTGCAGTGCGCGCGCTTTTTGCTGATGAGCGCACGCTGCTCTTGGGGTTGACCAACCGCGGTTGGGGTGGTTTGCCGCCTGGCCACGGCTTGGCGCGTGTGCGTCGCACGGCGGAAACACCGCTTGAGATCATCAAGGTTGCCGCGCAAGACGATGGCTTCGCGCTGGCTTTCAATGCTCCGCTCGCACAAGCCTTGCAACCTGCGCAGGTGTCCGTCGAGCTGTATCGCTACGACTGGTTCTGGGAGTATGGTTCCCCCGAGCGTGACACGCACCGGGTGGAGGTTACGCAAGTGGAGTGCAGTGACGACCGCACACGCGTGCGCATTCGTGCACCCGAGATCGAGCCCGGTTGGGTGGCGCGCGTGGTGCTCTCCGATGTGCGCAGCAGCGATGGACGGACGTTGCTCCATGATGAGTTCGCGTACACCATCAACGAGCTGCCAGGTCGCCCGAAAAGCGGAGCCCATGTCGCCCGTACGGCGCCGCCGCCCACTCCCAAGGAGTCGCGCGACGAAGGCTGGCTGCGTTTGACGTGGAGTGATGCCACGCAGATGTTCGTCACGGGCGGCTTCCGCTTGGTGCAGGCCGAGCTGGCCCCTGACGATCCCACTCAGTTCGCGGTGAAAGAAGGCTGGAACGCCTTGGTCAACACCGCCGAGCCACGGCTCGAC
>CAIKQM010000154.1 GCA_903829565.1 uncultured Planctomycetota bacterium | reverse complement strand
TGACCGCGTGACCAAGGCGGCCATGTGACTCAGGTGCATGTGGCGCTGGTGGTGCCGCCTGCGCGGGAGGGACCCGCGGGGTTGGTGCGTTCGGGGATTGGTGACTACGCGCTCGAGCTCGCGGCTGCGCTGCGGACGCAGACCACCGTGCGTGTGTACAGCTCGTCGCCGGTGGCGGATGAGTGGCCGTTGGAGTCGCTGTCGCGGCGCGATGCGGAGCATGTGTGGTGGCAGCTTGGCAACGAAGCGGCGCAGGCTCCGTTGGCGCAGGCTCTGCAGCGCGTGCGCGGTGTCGTCACGGTGCACGATTGGATCTTGTACGACTTGGCGTGTGCGCGCTGGCCCGAGTTGGCGCGCGGTGGTTGGCGCGGGTTGTGGCGCGCGTGGCGTGAAGGTGGAGCCGAGGATGCGCGCGTCTACCTCGAGTATTTGAGTGCCAAACAGCGCGCGCACGCGGCTCCCACCGTGATCGCGGATGCGTTGGTGTCGGGATGGCATGCGCCCGAAGCGCTCGGACGGTGGTCGGCGCGCGAGGCGTGGCTACATCTGGCGGGCGAGGGCGATGGAGTCGGCGAGATGGCCTCGGTGGAGCTGCAGCTGTACCTGCCCGCAGGGCGCGCGTTGCGCGTGGAGGTGCAGGAACAGGAGACGCACTTTGTCCAAGGGACTGGACAGGTGATGGCGGTGCGGTGCGCGGTGCGTGTACCGTGCCGCGTGCGTTTGGTGTGTGATTCCACGCGTCCTGATCCCGAGCAGGTGCGTTGCGCTGATCCGCGCGAGCTGGGTGTGCACCTGCGTCAAGTAGTTGTGACAACGAGCCGCGGGGCGCGCGAGGTGGCTTGGCGCACACCTGGGCAGCCGTGGCCCGGGCCTCAGCTATCGGCATGGCGCTTTGCGTTGCCCTTGCAGCGCCGTGTGCTGGCGGCTGCGGATGCGTGCTTTGTGCACAGCGCAGAGTTGCGCGGACGTTTGCAACGCTTACAGCCGCGCTTGCCGGTGGCGGTGGTGGAGCACGGGGCGGCTGTGGCTGTGCCAGCATGTACGCGAGAAGAGGCGCGCGCGCTGCTTGGTTGGGAGACCAAGGGCTTCTATGTGGTGTGCTTTGGTGGCGTGCAAGCTCACAAGCGCATCGCGGTCGTCATCGAGGCCGTCGCTCATGCACGCCGCTGCGGCAGCGATATGCAGTTGGTCTTGGCCGGCGCCGAAGATGCCGAGCTGGACCTGCAAGCACTCGTGACACGCCATGAAGCCGCATCGTGGACCGTGTGCACAGGGCGTGTCGCGCCTGAGCGCATCGAAGCAGTGCTGCGCGCCGCAGATGTGTGCGTGCAGCTGCGTGGCCCCTCGACCGGTGGCACATCTGGCGGCATCCAGCGTGCTTTGGCTGCGCGTCGTGCGGTCATCGCGAGCGACCTGGCCGAACAGCGCGAGTTGCCGGACGCCTGTGTGGCCAAGGTGGCTGCCGGTCCTGAGGAAGTCGTGCAACTCGCCACGCTGTTGGGGCGCTTGCAGCGTGAGCCCGCGCGTGTCGCCGCCATGGAGCACGCGGCAGACGAGTATGTACGCACGCGCTGTGCGTGGCAGTTGGTGGCGCAACGCAGCTTGCACCAGCTCGAGCAGTGGCGCAGCCCGCGTTAGTCGTAGCGCGTCACCAAGCCTTGCTGCGCTTGTTGCAGGTATGTGCGTGTGCGCATATCCAAGACGTCGGGAAGCAATGACTCTTGCTTCCACGCCGCTGCACGCGCTTGCAAGGCCCACAAGCGTTCGAATACAGCGGTACGGGCGGTGCTAGCGGGCTCGACGCCTGCTACCACGGCCTGCACATACTGCGCGTGGTAGCGCGGCTCCACTTGTGTCCACTCGTTCCAATCGTTGAAGGTCGCCAGCACGATCCAGTCGCGCACGCCTTGCGTTGCGGCCTGCCAAGTGGTGCCGAGCACATCGCCACCGCACTCACCCACGACGCGCACGCAGAGATCCTGTCCATCTGTGCCGGGTAGATTCGCGCCGCTCCAGCCGGCTACGCCCGAGTCATCGAAGCCTGGCCACACGATGCCGA
>CAIKQM010000153.1 GCA_903829565.1 uncultured Planctomycetota bacterium | reverse complement strand
GCTCGCTCGACAAGACGCCGGTGGAAGCCAACGACTATCCCGGCTTCGTCAGCAACCGCGTGCTGATGCCGATGATCAACGAAGCGATCTACTGCCTGATGGAAGGCGTCGCGACGAAGGAAGGCATCGACACGGTCATGAAGCTGGGCATGAACCACCCGATGGGTCCGCTGGCCTTGGCTGACCTGATCGGATTGGATGTGTGTTTGGACATCCTGGAAGTCCTGCACAAGGGCTTGGGAGACGACAAATATCGTCCGTGCCCGCTGCTGCGGCGCTATGTGGCCGCCGGACGCCTCGGTAAGAAGTCCAAGAAGGGCTTCTACGACTACGCCTGAGTGTCAAGTAGGCCTGACGTCAAGTACACCTGACAGGAGACGACTGCAATGGACTTCGCCCTCGACGAAACGCTGACGCTTGTACGCGACATGGCCCGCAGCTATGCGGAGGACGAGGTCATGCCGCGCGCGACAGCCATGGATCGAGCTGGGGCGATGGATCCCGTTGTGCTCGACAAGGCCCGTGAGCTGGGGCTCTTTGGTTTGACTTGCCCCGAGGCTTACGGCGGCGCCGGCATGGGCAACCGTGCTCTCGCCATCGTGCTCGAAGAGGTCAACCGCGCTTGTGCCGCGACCGGTGTGATGATCTCGGTGCACAACTCGCTGTTGTGCTCGCCGATCGCCAAGTGGGGCAACGAAGACCAGAAGCGCCGCTTCTTGCCGGAGTTGGCCTCGGGTGCGCGCATCGGCAGCTACTGCTTGACCGAGCCAAACGCAGGTTCGGATGCCGCGTCCCTGCGCGTGTCCGCCCGCGTCGACGGCGATCATGTGGTGCTGAACGGCACCAAGATCTGGGTCACGAACGGTGGCCACGCTGGGCTGTTCCTGGTGTACGCGCGCACCGATGCCGCGACCACGCGCGCCAAAGGTGTCTCCGCGTTGATCGTGCCGCGCGAGCTGCCCGGCATTTCGATCGGCAAGGCCGAGAAGAAGTGCGGCATCCGCGCCAGCTCGACCACCGAAGTCGTGTTCGACAACGTGCGCGTGCCCAAGGAGAACTTGCTCGGCCCGTTGCATGACGGGTTCCCGATCGCGATGGACACGCTCGACGGCGGCCGCATCGGCATCGCCTCGCAAGCGGTCGGCATTGCGCGCGCTTGTCTCGAAGCCGCGGTCAAGTACTCCAAGGAACGTGAGCAGTTCGGCAAGCCCATCGGCGAGTTCCAAGCCGTGCAATGGAAGCTCGCCGACATGAGCACGCGCATCGACGCCGCGCGCTTGCTTGTGATGAAGGCCGCTTGGTTGCGCGACCGCGGCGATCGCTGCTCGCGCGAAGCCGCCGAGGCCAAGCTCTTCGCCTCGCAAACCGCCAACTTCTGCGCCGACGAATGCCTCCAGATCCACGGCGGCGCCGGCTACACCGACCACTTCCACGTCGAACGCCTGTTCCGCGACGCGCGCATCACCGAGATCTACGAAGGCGCCAGCGACATCCAGCGCATCGTCATCGCCCGCGCACTCCAGAACGGCTGAGCCCGTACAGCCCGTCGAACGGCGCGCGCTCGTGGCAACGAATGCATGAGTCGAGCCGCCCGAGGCCCGTGACTTCGCCCTCCGCGTTGACGGTCGCGTAGGTCCATGCGGCCTCTGTCGGCGCCGCGTCTGCATCGCGAAGCATCAGGAACAACCCATCAGCCTTGCCCGCGCGGTACATGCCGTTCGGCGTCTGGACCACATCCTTGGGGACTTCGATTCCGTCCACGCGCTGGTATGGCTCGGCGACGAAGGCTTC
>CAIKQM010000152.1 GCA_903829565.1 uncultured Planctomycetota bacterium | reverse complement strand
TGATGCGCTCGCGGGCGCGCACCTCTACGCCAATGACCTCGCCGCTGGTCATACGCACCCGCACATTGGTGTCGTCAACCGCGCTGGGCAGTCCCTCAATCACCCACTTGCCATCGTCGGTCACTCGTGCCGTGCGGTGCACCAGCGCGGCCGAGGCATACAGAGTGACTCCCTCCATCGTGGAGGAGAGCGGCTTGGGATCTTCGAAGGCAACCAGCGCAAGGGCGGGCGCAACGAGCGTCAGGATCATGAGTGTGTCTCCACAGCGAGTGCGTGCAGTGCGTACCATGCACAGCATCGCGGTCGCCGCATGTGCATGCAACGCCGCTCGAGTGCGGATTCTTGGCGGAATCTCGCTCTTAGCGCTGCACTTGCAAGGCTCCGGAGCTCTCCGCAGCCGCGTACACGGCCTGCGCAAGGAGCCCTTGCCCCAGCGCCGTAGGGTGGAAGTTGTCGAGGAACAACTCCCCCATGGTCCTGCCGTCCGCCACCGCACGTCCAAACGCAGCACGACCGTCTGCTAGCACAAAGCCCTCTTCTTGGGCCAGGCGGTGCAGTTCCTGTGTGTAGAGCGTGACCGCAGGAGTGAGGTACTCCACTCCTGCCTTGCGCGGCATCGAGAGCAGCACCAGATGCGCTCCCGAGGCTTCCACCTCGCGCCGCAAGGATCGCAGTGCTTGGGCGAACTCCGCCGGTGAGACGCGTCGCTGTCCAGGCCAATCGAGCGTGCCCACCACACTGGCGCGGAAGTCGCGTGCACGAATGTCGAGTGTGGGTGCACGCTCACCGCGCACACCATCGACACACCACGCAGCCATGTGCAGCACACGCAAGTCCGAGCGCATGCGGCGCGCCCACAACACAAAGTCCGACTGCGCCAGCACCGACTCTTCGATCATGCGCGCGTCGGAATAGCCCATGGCAGGCACATGGTCGACGATGGCGCCGAAGGCCGCGACCACCAGTTGAGGCTCTAACGGGGCGACCACCTCACGGTACCGCTCAAGCCCTTGACGCGCGGAAAAGCCGACCACGCCAGCGTTCAAGGGCTCAGCGACTACGCCTGCCTGCGTGCACGTCGCGGCGAGCTGCACGACCCAAGCCTCTTCGGAACGCAAGCCATAACCAAACGTCGACGAGTCGCCCAAGGCCGCGATGCGCAGCACTCCGGGCTCTGGCTGCTGTGCAAGCTCAGCGCCACGCAAACCCAGCGAGTTCATGCGATCGCCGCCCCAAGGCGAAAGACCGCCTGGCTTGGGTCGCCACAGCTGCGTGATCGAACGCTCGTGCAGATCGCCTTCCGCAGTCCGTCCCTCCGGCAACTCAATCCGCAACGGATTGTCTTGCGGCGGGTACTGGAGATCCACGGCCACGAACAGCAATTCAGCGACGCCTACTGCACCCACCGTGATGGCGAGCGCTCGCGTCAACTTCATGAGACTCACGCGCGGTGCACTCGTACTCAGATCGAAGCCTCGCCACCGGTATCGATGGTCTCAATGAAGCTGCGGCGCGTTTGCGGTCCGGACTTACCGAAGATCTGGCCCACGTTCTTCAAGCCCAACTTGAAGTCATCCAACATGCCGTAGCCCGAGACGACCGCATGCTGGTACCACAAGAACGACAGCAGCGTGAAGTCGAAGGCCGGGTTGCGCGGCAAGCGGATCAACTGGCGCACCAGCGTCTCGCCACCCGGCATGTACACCGCGAGGTTGAACAGCTTCTGCAAGTTGACGACCTCGCGCACATCGGCACGCTTCATCATCGAGTCGTTCTGGATCGACGGACCGATGTCCTTTTGCTCATCCACGCGACCAAGCTGGAAGTCCTGCTGGCCCAACACCGTCGAGCGGAACGGGCGGTAGATCAGCACCGTGCAGCCGTTGGGCTTGATGCGCTTGTTGACGCGTGCCGTCTCGAACATGTCCTCCAGCGTCTCGGCCGGCGAACCCATGATGTTGTTCGTGCGGTAGGTGATCTTGTGCTTCCGCAACAGCTTGGGAATCGTGTAGACGATGTCGTCGGTGTAGCCCTTCTTGTACACCTCCAAGCGCACCTTCTCGCTGCCGGACTCAAGACCGAACTGCACGCTCACACAACCCGCCTTCTTGAGCGCGATGATGTCGCTCTCCTTGAGGTAGTTGATGTTGATGTTGCAGGCGAAGGGCAAGCCCACACGCTTGGGCCACTTCTCGGCGAACTCCTCGATCCAACCGCGCGTCATGTTCAACGCGGCATCGCCAAAGTTCACCATGCGGAAGTCGGGATAGCGGGCGAGGATGTCGTTCATCTCTTCGCACACATAGTCGACCGACTTCTGGCGGTTGAACTTCTCGCCGCGCCGGCCGCTGACCCAGTCCTTCTTCATCAAGCCCACGCTGCAGTACGTACAGCTGTTTTGACAACCGCGCGACACATGCACCTGCATCACGCGCTTGGCGCGCAGGAACGGGTACTTGTAGAAGACATCCACATCAGGGAACGGCAGCGAGTCCAGATCCTGCACCACCGGACGGATGGGATTCTGGTACGGCTTGCCGTCGATCAACACACCCACATTGGGGATGTCGTCGATCGGACGGCCGGCGGCCCAGGCTTCCACCAAGTCGATGACCGCGTACTCGGCCTCACCCTTAACCGTCGCGTCGACCACATCGGTGTGCGACAAGGGCTCGAGATCGTGGCTCGGGTGCGGCCCGCCCATCACCACCTTGAGGTGCTTGAGCTGCTTCTTCCAACGCCGGATGTACTCGTAGGGCCACGCCTCCTGGCCCGTGGTGGCATAGATGCCAACCACATCCGGCTGCCAATCCAACACAGCTTTGTAGAAGTCCTTCTCCTCGCTGTGCAGGAAGCAATCCGCATGGTGCCCATGCTTCTTGAGGATCGAACTCAAGACCTTGATGCCCTCGAACTCGTGGCAGGTGGTGACGATGAAGGCTACGCGTGCCAAAGTAGAGCTTTCGTGGGTGAGTGCTGAGGCTTGGGGAGCTGCGCGGATTAAGGGTACACCGCGTGGAGTTAGAACGGGAGTGCCACGCAAGTCTTCTCCTCTACGGTAGGATCAAAGCGCTCGGAGCCCACCTATGGTCCGCACGGTCCTCGTCCAGACCTACCACCCCTACACACAGTTCACGCACGTGCACCCGCTGGGGATCATGATGATCGCTGCGGCGGCGCGGGAGGCTGGCCATGCGGACATGCACATCCTCGACATGAAGGTCGAGGGTTGGACACCGCAACAGGCTTGCGATGCCATCGAGCGCCTGCGTCCGGATGTGGTCGGGTTGTCCGCGATGACCTACGAAGCGGGCTGCATGCATGAGGTGGCGCGCGAGCTCAAACGCCGCCTGCCGCAGGTCGTGATTGCTTGTGGTGGGCCTCACCCCTCCGTTGCGGCTGCGGATGTGCTGCTCGATACGGCGGTGGACCATGTCGTGCGCGGTGAAGGCGAGCAAACCTTCACGGAGCTGTTGGACGGGGTGCAAGCGGGGCGCACCGACTGGACAGAGTGCCAAGGCCTGTCGTGGCGCATGACCGACGGAACGGTGCAGCACAACCCCGATCGTCCGCCGCCCAAAGACCTTGATGAGTTGCCGTTCCC
>CAIKQM010000151.1 GCA_903829565.1 uncultured Planctomycetota bacterium | reverse complement strand
TGCCCAGCGAACACGCTGGTCGCATCATCGAGTACTTCGGTCGTCGTCGCGGCGAGATGACGCACATGGAGCCGTATGGCGACACGTCGACGCGCCTCGAGTTCCTGGTGCCTTCGCGCGGCTTGATCGGCGCGCGCACGGCGCTGATGACTCTGTCGCAAGGCATGGCGATCCTCAGCCACGTTTTCGAATGCTGGCGTCCCGATGGCGGTCCCCTGCCGTTGCGCATCAACGGCGTGTTGATCGCCGACCGCGCCGGGGAAGCGATCCCCTACGCGCTGTTCGGTCTGCTGGACCGCGGCACCTTCTTCGTTGAGCCGGGTGCACCGGTCTACGAAGGCATGATCATCGGCGAGAACAACAAGGACAACGACCTTGGCGTCAACGTCTGCCGCGAGAAGAAGCTGACCAACATCCGCTCGGCCGGCAAGGACGACAACGTCAAGCTGCCGCCGCCGCATGTGATGTCGCTCGAAGAGTCGCTGGAGTACTTGGAGGACGACGAGTTGCTCGAAGTCACACCCAAGAACCTGCGCCTGCGCAAGCGCATCCTGCAAGAGATCGAGCGCCGCAAGCACACGCGCAAGGAAGCGAAGACTGTCAAGGCGGATTGACCGTCACGACAGGTTGACAACGAGCTAGCGCGGCTGGATCACCAGCCGCGCTTCGCTTTGACTGCACAGCTCGGCGCCGCGCGTGTCCCCGAGCACCTCGACGGCTGTCGCTAGCGCATCGGCGTCGGCGCCGGTGCGTGCCACCACCGTGATGCGGTGCGTGTTGCGCAGGGGCTCGCCGGTTTGAGGGCGCACGATGTGCGACAGACGGTCGCCGTCGACGATCCAGCCTTGGGCATCGTCACCCGATGTCGCAACGCCACAGTGCGCCACACTCAGGCGCGCATCTTCGGCCTGTGTGCCGTTGCCGGCGCTGATGGTCCAGCCAGTGCGTCCCGGCGGAGGCGCGCTGCAAGCGAGATCGCCGCCCAGCTCGACCAAGGCGCTGGTGATGCCGTGCGCGGCAAGAGTCTCCAAGGCGCGATCGCAAGCCCAACCCTTGCCGATCGCGCCGAAGTCGAGATGCACTCCGGGTGTATGGACCTCGACCTTGCCATCGGCATGTAGCGTGAGATGCCGTACTCCAACCAGCGCGCGCGCGGTAGCCAGTTCCTGTTCGTCAGGCGTGCGTCCTTCGCGTTTGGCGCGGCGCCACAGCTGTGTGACGGCACCGATGGTCGGGTCGAACGCTCCATCGGACAGCCGCGACAGCTCGACTGCGCGCGTCAAACAGGCCAGCAGGTCTGCACTGACCGCTTGAGGCCCCTGACCGGCCGCGCGACACAAGCGCGAGGTCTCGCTATCCGTGCGCCAATCCGACAAGACTTGCTCAAGCTCTTCGATGCGCGCAAAAACGGCATCCGCAGCACGCGTTGCCGTCGTTTCGTCGTGTGCGTACAGTACTACGCGCGCTTCGCAGCCCATCGCGTGGTGCGAGTAGGAGTAGCGCTTGGCCAGCGAGGTCGAGTGACACCCCACCGCCAGCCATGACGCGACCCACAGCGCACTACTGACCACGATCATGCGCCACCACGAACTCACGCTGCGCGTACTGCTCACCTCGGCGATTCTAAGCCTGCACGCCGCTTGCACGAGCACGCAACCGCAGGAACCGGCTCTGCCGTTCGAGGTCGCCGTGCCGGGCTGCACGCAGAGCGTGCGCTTGTTGCCCATCCCTTCAACGGAGGGTACGGGTGCGTTCTGGATGGCCTCGACCGAGACCACATGGGACATGTATGACGCCTTTGTGTTCGCGATGGATCGCGCCGAAGGCGAAGCGGATCAGGTGGATGCGTACACGCGTCCCAGCAAGCCGTACATCCTGATGGATCGCGGCTTTGGACATAAGAACTACCCGGTCATCAGCGTCTCGACCAAAGGTGCCAGCGAGTACTGCAAGTGGCTCAGCGCCAAGACCGGCTATCGCTTCCGCTTGCCGACCGAGGCGGAGTGGATGCACGCCGCTCGGGCGGGACAGGCCGGCGAATGGGGCTTTGCCGGTGGTCAAGAGAACTTGACCAACCATGCCTGGTACTTTGCCAACGCGATGGACGAGGAAGACTTCCGCCTCGAGACGCGTAGCGTGGGCCTGAAGGCGGCCAATGCCTATGGCTTGCACGACCTGCACGGCAATGCTTGCGAATGGACGCTGGCGGCAGATGGCGCCTTTGTGGCCAAAGGCGGCAGCTTCAAGGAGAAGGCGGAGGCCTTGATGATCAGCGCGCGGCGCGCCAACGATGCGGCGCTGAATGCGACCGACCCACAGATCCCCAAGAGCGTGTGGTGGCTCGCTGACGGTGGTTTTGTGGGCTTCCGCGTGGTGTGCGACGGCCCGGCTAAGTGACCTGGGTCACTTGCGGCGCGTGTCGTGCAGGGCGATGCGCTTGAAAACGGGCTCGCCGACAGACTCGTGCACGAGCAAGCGCACGGCGGCTACTTCCACAGGAGCGAACAGGTCGATCTTCTTGTGGCCGATCGCGGTACCCGCAGCGAGCTCTTTCCAGCCGCTGCTCACGAGGCCTTCGATCGTGTAGCGGCGCACGCGCTCGCCTAGCGCGATGTCTTCCATCGACACCACACAGTCGATGATTCGAGGCGCTGAGGGGGCCAACTGCTGCTTGGCACCGCGGCCTGCAATGTCGGCCAGCGACACACCGTACCGGCGCTTGATCTCCGCGCCGAACTCGGCCGCGCGCTGCACATCCTTGGCAGGGATGAGGCCGCTTGGATCAGGAGTGTGGTTCAACAACAGCACTGCACCATGCCCGACGGAACGGTTGTACATGTCCATCAGCTGTTCCACCGATTTGACAGTAGCCTCGTTGGTGGTGTTCCAGAACCAAGTGTTGCGCAAGCGCGCATCGCACTCGTTTGGCAACCAACGATCACCCGCGGGCGTGCCCTCTTCGGCGGTGTAGACGCCCCACGGCTTCACTCCATACTTGACGGCATTCCACGCGGGGTACGGTGCGATGCCATCCTCATTGCCCACCCAACGGATGGACGCTTGCGGTCCTTGGAACACCACAGCCCGCGGTGCATGCGCAGCCAGGA
>CAIKQM010000150.1 GCA_903829565.1 uncultured Planctomycetota bacterium | reverse complement strand
GGCTACAAGGCGCACGCCAAGATGTTGATGATCGTGCGCCGCGAGGGGACCAAGCTCGTGCGCTACTGCCACTTGGGCACGGGTAACTACCACGCACGTACAGCGCGCGCCTACACCGACATCAGCTTCCTCACTTGCGACGAGATGATCGGCGAGGATGTGCACCGCATGTTCCTGCAGATGACCGGTCTCGGTCGTGTGATGGAACTTGGCAAGCTCAAACAAGCGCCGTTCACCCTACAAGACAGTTTGATCGAGTACATCGATCAAGAAGCCGACGAAGCTGCAGCCGGTCGGCCGGCCAGCATCGTGGCGAAGATGAACTCGCTGACCGAGCCCCGCATCATCCAGGCGCTCTATCGTGCCTCGCAGGCCGGTGTGTCCGTGGAGTTGATTGTGCGCGGTATCTGTTGCTTGCGCCCGGGTGTCGAGGGTGTTTCGGAGCGCATTCGCGTGCGCTCTGTCATCGGCCGCTTCCTAGAACACGAGCGCATCTTTGCATTCCACGCACAGGGGCGCGAGCTCGTGTGGTGCAGCAGCGCCGACTGGATGCAGCGCAACTTCTTTGCACGCATCGAAGCCTGCTTCCCGTTGGAGGATCGCGCTCTGGCTGCTCGTGTGCGCGAGGAGTGCCTCGAGCTGTACTTGCGTGACGACCAGCAAGCCTGGCACTTGGCAAGCGATGGCTCCTATACGCGAGCCGAAGGCGAAGGCCGTTCCGCGCAGCAAACTCTGCTGGCGCGGCATTGCGGCTGAATCGGCTAGAGCAGCGCGACCACATAGCCCGCAGGGGCGAGTCGTTCTGCTTCTTGCTCGAGATCCAGTTGCGTCAACGGGTGCTCCGAGAGCCAGCCCGAAGGCAAGGCGATGCCATAGCCATTCTTGCGTGCGCGTACCTCCACATGGGGTGTGGCGCGCACGCCACGGCTGCGCTCCAACAGCACCGCCAAGCGCATCAGGATGCAGAGCTTGCGTACCGGATCTTGATGCGCCGGTACCAGCTGCTCGAGGCGTTGCGGAGGGAACTTGCGCCTATGGCCTTCAATCAAGCACGCGAGGACTAGCTGGTCTTCGCGCGAGAAGCCGGCCATGTCGGAGTTCTCGACGATGTATGCGCCGTGCCGGTGGTACGACTGGTGCGAGATGGAGAGCCCCAGCTCGTGCAAGCGTGCGGCCCACACAAGGAAGCGACTGCCGAACTCCTTGTCGATGTCCCAGTCCTTGCGCGTCTGCTCGAACAAGGTCAAGGCTGTGCGCTGCACGCGGGACGCTTGCTCCAGGTCCACGCCAAAGCGCTCGCAGAAGCGTCGGATGGTGCGGTCGCGCACGTCCTCGTGACGCTGGCGCCCCAAGAGGTCGTAGATGGCGCCTTCGCGCAGCGCGCCCTGCGAGACACTCATGGTCTCGACGCCCATCACGTCAAGAAAAGCGGACAAGATAGCCACGCCGCCCACAGCAACGGGCGCGCGGTCAGGATCCAAACCAGGGATCGTATGGAGTTGGTCGATGCGGCCTACATCAGTCATCGCACGACGCAACTTGCGCAAGCCTTTGGCGGTGATGTTGCCATCGGCCCAGCCATTCACCCGCAAGACCTGCGCCACCGACAAGGCTGTGCCAGAGGAGGCGACCGCTTCTTCCCATCCCAAGGCACGGTAAGGGCGTTGCAGCGGTTGGAGTTCCAGCTCGGCCTCCAAGCGCGCACGCCGCAGGGCTTCGCGCGTGATCACACCTTCGCCGAACCAGCGTAAAGTC
>CAIKQM010000149.1 GCA_903829565.1 uncultured Planctomycetota bacterium | reverse complement strand
GGAGCCTGTGCCAACAGCAACGAGAGTGCGAGCAAGAACGAGTGCATGAGAGTCACCTCGCGGCGGTACGCCGCATAGAGCAAGAGACAGGAACACACAATCACATCCATCGTCCGCCAAGCGCGGGAACGATGGCCACGGCCGTCACATCACAATCGCAAGGGAACGAATAGCGAGCCTGGGCTTGGTCCTCGTGGACGGTCGTGCGGCCCACGCCTGTCAAGTAGACTGGACAGGTACGGCTGTGCAGGCACCAGCACAGCAGGTTGGAGGGCCAGCTGCGGCAAGGCCGGCACGTAGGTAGTGGCCGGTGCCAAGCCATCATCATGCTCCGGCGCCTCAACGGAGCAGCAGCAGTCTTTCGTGGTCGGCTCACTCGTGCCGGCCGCAGGCTCGCAGCACGACGGCACCTCTTCCACAACGCTGCAACAGGCGGCGCTAGTGTCTACATCCGCGCGCAGCGCACATCCACACCAGGACAACGCCACGCCCGACGGCACTAGCCATCCGGGCAGCATCATCACCAAGAGGATCCACTGGGCGAGCATTGCGTGTACCGCTCTCAGGATCATAGGGGCAGTAGTGGCTTTGCGCTATGGATCGGCCCCCCTGGCCGTTGTGGACCTACAGATCCAGCGCGTCTACAAGCCAAAAGGCAGATCGCACACACCAACTACACGAGATTCCGCACTTGGCGATCATGAACTCGGCTGAGAACCGTCAGAGCTGTGAGCGCGCCTACACCGCACCACCACATGTCACTTTGCGTGTCCCAGATGTAGCCCTGAGTCCCAAGAAAGGCATCGGCCGCTTCTTCGGACAACAACGCGACTGCCCACTCGATGAGCTCGTACACGGCGCTCAGTGCCAAGGCGAAGCACAGCACCAAAAAGTACAGCCAGCCTCCGCTGCGTAGAGGTGAGGTGCGCACGATCAACTCACGCGCCACGATCGCGGGGCAGAAGCCCTGCCAGAAGTGGCCGAGTTTGTCGTAGTTGTTGCGAGTGCCGTCGACCATGTCGCGCACCCACTCACCGGCTGGCACGAGTGCGTAGGTGTAGTGGCCTCCCACACACAGAATGAGCATGTGCACAGCAATCAAGGTGTACGCGAGGCGCGTCAACGGAAAGCGCTGGTGCGAGGGAATCAAGACGGCAAGCCCCGCCCACACCGGTGCTGTTTCCAGCCACCATGTCACGCGGTCATGCGGCCCGATCGCGGACCAAAGCAGGACTGCGAGCACGCTCACCATCAGCACGAGGCGATAGTAGGCATCACTCATGTGCGCGACCTCGTGTAGCCAAAGTGCGTTCAACTTTGAGTGCAAGCGCCTGCTCCAATGCTTGCTGCACAGCCGATCCCTCCAGCACGCCTAGCGCTCGAGCAATCGCTTCAAACGTCGAGAGGCGCTGTGCTTCCGGGTGTTTGCGCAGTTCGAAGCGGCGTGCAGGCCCCAAAGGCAAATGCACAGCTTGCAAGCGGGCCAGTTGCGGTTCGTTGGTGGCCATGCGTCGCGTCTGTCGCCAATTGCCATCCGGCACGACCAAGGTCACGAGACGTTCGCCTACCAACTCCTGTGTGAGTTCCACCGACTGGGCGGTGGGCGACAACAACAAGACCAAGCGCTCTACGCTCTCAAGTCCGTCGTACTGCACTCGATCTTCCGGCAGGCCCACAGTGCGCAATTCGCTGTTCGACAAAGTCAACGGCACTAAGCGCGCCGTACCTGTGGTCTTGTGCACTTCGCGCCGATGGACGTACACCACAACTTTGGTGCGTGTGGCCATGGGCTGGACCTCGGCACACATGCACGTCGCCACCGGCAATGCACAAGCCGTACACCGCGGGCTAGGCGAGCGGCTGCGAAAGGGGGCAATGCCCGACGGGGGATGCGGCTTCAACTGTGTCAGTCTACTCGTCAAGCTCGGCGATGCTACATTGGCACCGATGCTACCGGTGCGCGCTGTAGGGGTGTGGTTGCTTGTCCTTGTGAGCGGTTGTCGCACGCCGATCCAGTGGGGTGGTGTGCAACGAGGCATGAGCCGCGCCGAGGTGGTGCGCGCCATGGGTGAGCCGGAAATGACACGGCAAGAAGGCTCTGGCGTAGAGCTCTTGTTCTATCGCTTGCCGCGCCGTGGACGAGCCCTTGTGCGCGAAGAGTGCTTTGTGCGTCTGCAAGAAGGCAAAGTCATCGAGTACGGTTTGCTTGAGGGGCGCGGTGATTAGGCCGTCCGTTCTCGTCGGTTGCCTTGTGCTGGCTGGCTGTGAACCGCGCTCGTCAAATGCTCCTGACAGCGCTCCCGCCGGTATGGTGTGGATTCCTCCCGGCGTCTACACCATGGGCGGCTGTGGTTCGTTGGCCCGCGAGGACGAGTTCCCGCGCCAGCGTGTGCAGCTCGACGGCTTCTGGATGGACGCAACCGAGGTGACCAACGCTCAGTTTGCCGCGTTTGTGGCCGCCACCGGGTATCGCACCTTGGCGGAGCGACCTGTGGATTGGAACGAGTTGCGGCAGCAACTGCCTCCCGGCACGCCGAAGCCACCTGACGAGCAGTTGCAACCTGGCTCGCTGGTGTTTGTCTCGCCCGCTACGCAACCGGATTTGACGGACTTCCAAGAGTGGTGGCGTTGGACACTCGGCGCTTGTTGGAAGCATCCGCAAGGTCCGCACAGCACCATCGCAGGCAAGGAGCATGAACCCGTGGTGCACATCGCCTACGAGGATGCGTTGGCGTATTGCGCATGGGCTGGCAAGGCGCTGCCCACCGAAGCTCAGTGGGAGTACGCCGCGCGTGGGGGACTCGAGGGCAAGGTGAATGTGTGGGGTGACGAGCCTGTGGATGCACAGCGAGCCAATACTTGGCAGGGCACGTTTCCAGTCTCCAACACGCAGGCGGATGGTTACGTGCTGGCCGCACCTGTCAAGAGTTTTGAACCCAACGGCTACGGCCTGTACGACATGGCCGGCAATGTGTGGGAGTGGTGCAGCGATGTCTACGTAGCGGATGCCTATTCCGCGCGGAGGCAAGGCCCTGATGGCCTGATCCGCAACCCCACAGGTCCGCAGCCTGCGCTTTCCGGTTCAATGACACGCGTCCATCGGGGCGGTTCGTTCCTGTGCAACGACAGCTACTGCGCCTCGTATCGACCCAGTGCGCGCATGTCCAGTACACCTGACACGAGCTTGCAGCACTTGGGCTTTCGCTGTGTACGCCCATAAGGACGCGCGAGGCTAGCGGTCATCCCGCTCTCCTCGCGCGTCGCGTTGCCGCCGCCTCCCCCCGGATGCAGCGGTGTGCACTCAGACGGCTGCGGTCGCCGTCACTTCGGCCTTCTTGGGTGCTACCCAGAAGCGACCATCCGAAACATCCACCACGGCTGTGTGGCCGCGTTGGATACGTCCGGCCAAGATCGCGTCCGCGAGCACGTTCTGGACATGCTTCTGGATCGCGCGCTTGAGCGGGCGCGCGCCGTACTCTTCGCTCCAGCCCAGCTTCGCCAGCTCCGTCAGAGCAGCCTCGCTCACTTCAAGGCCGATCTCTTGCTCGGCCAAGTGCGTGCGGATGCGTTGCACTTGCACCTGAGCAATGGCGTTCAGTTGCTCGGGCTTGAGCGCGTCAAACACCAGCACTTCATCCAAGCGATTGATGAACTCGGGGCGGAAGTACTGCCGCACCTGGTCCTCGTGCCGCAGGTTGCTCGTCATCAGCACCAGCGTTTGCGAGAAGTCCACGGTGCGACCCTGACCATCGGTGAGACGGCCATCATCCAGCAGTTGCAGCAGCACATCGAACACATCGGGGTGTGCCTTCTCGACTTCGTCGAACAGCACCACCGCATGCGGCTTGCGACGCACCGCCTCTGTCAGTGCACCACCTTCTTCGTGGCCCACATAACCAGGAGGCGAGCCGATCATGCGTGCCGTCGAATGCTTCTCGGCGTACTCGCTCATGTCCAAACGCACGAGGTTGGTTTCGTCGTCGAACAAGAACTCTGCCAACGACTTGGCGAGCTCTGTCTTACCCACACCCGTGGGGCCCAAGAGCAGGAACGAACCCAGCGGCCGTGTGGTTTCCTGCAGACCCGCGCGTGCGCGCCGCACTGCTTGCGCGATGGCCTCCACCGCATGGCGTTGCCCGATGACACGCGCCCCGATGCGGTCCTCCATCTGTAACAGCTTCTCGCGTTCGGTCTCGAGCAACCGCGTCGCGGGGATGCCGGTCCAGCGACTGACCACGCGAGCGATCAGCTCTGCATCGACCGCTTCGGGCAGCAAAGCACCAGCTGCTTGCGCTGCATGGAGCTTCTCTACATTGGCTTCCAGGTTGGCTTGAGCGGTCGGCAGTTCGCCGTAGCGGACCTTGGCGACGCGCTCATAGTCTCCCTCACGTTCCTTCTTCGTGGCTTCATCGCGCAGCGACTCGATCAGAGTCTTGCCCGCACGGATGGCGACGATCAGCTCCTTCTCTGTGGCCCAGCGCGCACGCAGCGCACTAGCCTCTTCCTTGAGCTCGGCCATCTCACGGCCAATGGCTACCAGGCGCGTCTGTGCCTCGCGTTCTTCATCGCGCGCAATGGCAGTGCGCTCGATCTCCAACTGGCGTAGCTTGCGCTCGACGCTGTCGAGTTCGGGCGGCAAAGAGTCGATCGCAGTGCGCAAGCCAGCGGCGGCTTCATCGACGCAGTCGATGGCCTTGTCCGGCAAGAACCGGTCGTTGATGTGACGGTCCGACAAGCGCGCTGCTGCCACGAGCGCCTCATCCGTGATGCGCACACCATGGTGGACCTCGTAGCGCTCCTTCAAGCCGCGCAGGATCGCAACCGTGTCCTCGACACTCGGCTCACCCACCAACACCGGCAGGAAACGCCGCTCAAGGGCCGCGTCCTTCTCGATGTACTTCTTGTACTCGTTCAGCGTTGTGGCGCCGATGCAGTTCAGTTCGCCGCGCGCCAGTGCGGGCTTGAGCATGTTGGCCGCATCCACCGCACCTTCGGCGCCACCAGCACCGACCAAGGTGTGGAGCTCGTCGATGAACAGCACGATGGACCCTTGGCCGCGTGCAATCTCTTCCAACACGGCTTTCAAGCGCTCTTCGAACTCGCCGCGGTACTTGGCGCCGGCCAGCAGTGCACCGATGTCGAGCGCCATGACGCGCTTGTTTTTCAGGCCTTCCGGCACATCGCCCGCGACGATGCGCAAGGCGAGGCCTTCGGCGATCGCGGTCTTGCCCACACCGGGATCGCCAATCAGCACCGGGTTGTTCTTGCGACGACGCGTCAACACTTGCATGACGCGCCGGATCTCCGTGTCACGGCCGATGACGGGGTCGAGCTTGCCTTGCGTCGCGGCTTCCGTCAGGTCGCGCGCGTACTTGGACAGAGCTTCAAAGCTGGCTTCGGGATTGTCGGTCGTGACTTTGCGGTCACCGCGCACCTCGGTCAGCGCGGCTTCAATGCGCTCCGAGCGCAGGCCACGCGCGGCGAGCAGGCCCGCGACATCAGGACCACCCTTCTTGCAGAGCGCCACGAGTACATGTTCGGTCGACACATACTCATCGCCCATCTTGCGCGCGAGCTGTTGCGCTTCGAGCAGCGTCTCATTCAAGGCACGCGAACCTACAAGCTGGCCGCCACTGGCGCGTGGCAACTTCTTGAGCGCAGCGCGCAGCTCGCCGACGAGGACCTTGGGGTCCATGTCAAGTTTAGTTAACAGAGCCGCCGTCACGCCCTCGGGCTTTTCGAGCAACGCGATGGCCAAGTGGGCCGGCGTCAACTCGGGATGCCCTTCGGTTTGGGCCAACAGCTGAGCCTCTTGCAGAGCGGTCTGTGTACGGATGGTGAAGCGGTCGTTCATGTGTAGGTGTCCCCCCTTGGACGCGGTGCCTTAGGCAAGGCGCGTGCCACGGAGGCAAAGTGGCTGGAATAGGCCATGGGAGGGGATAGGCGGACTTGGAGAGGCGCCTGAGATGCCAGATTGACAGCCTGTCGCGCCGAAATGGCAGGTGCGGTGGTGATTTCAGTTGTTTTATAGGCAGTGTGATTTTCCTATTTGGCAACTTGACATGCCGACTTGCCTAGATACTATACCTACATGGACGGCGACTCCACCCCGCGACAGTACAGCCTTGAGGAACTGGCGCAGCTGTCGGGCATCTCGGAGCGCACGATTCGCAGCTACATCTACGACGAGCTGCTGCCCGAGCCGCTGGGTCGTGGCCGTGCCACGAGCTACACCCAGGAGCATCTGGAGAAGTTGCAATTCATCATCGCCGTGCGAAAGGCGACTCCCTACGAGCTGCCTTTGTCGCTGGTGCGTCAGCTATTGCAGTCCCTGCCGCACGAACAGGTGGCACGCATCGCTCGTGGCGAGGAAGCCGTGCACGCGCAGCTCTTGCCGGACATTGATCCCACGTTCTTGCGCAAGCGTTCGCGCGCCATGAGCGAGATGTCCCCTGGGTACCTGTCCGAGCCGAGTTTCGCGCCTCGCAGGGCGCCGCCGGCGCGTCACGAGGACCTTTGGATCAGCATGGATGTGACGCCGGATGTGCGTTTGTCCATGCGGGGTGGCGACGAAGCCACACGACAGCAGTTGGAGTCCTTGGCGCTGCGCTTGCGGCGCTGGATGCAAGAGGCTCCGCCGACCTGACGGACGCTCCTCGCTGAGCCGTCTGTTGCAACGCACATGTGTGTGGGCGCTACCGGTCTGCCCATGCACAACCTCCCGACCGGTACAGGACTTTGCTCGTAGCGGAGACGCCCACCATGACCCAGCCTCTTCTTGACCTGTCAGCTCGTTTGGACAATGCGTTCGTGCGGCCCGAGGGTGGCCGTCGCCACCTCATCGTCGAGCTGACGCCGACGCCAATGCAGTCGATATCTGCCGCGCCGCGGCGCCCATTGGAGTTGGCCTTGGTCGTGGATGCCTCGGGCTCCATGAGTGGCCCCAACCTTGAAGCTGTCAAGCAAGCTGTACAGCTTCTCGCCCAGCGCTTGGAAGCCGATGACTGCGTTTCGCTAGTCAGCTTCGCCAATGACATTTGCGTGCATGCCAACTCCACCCTCATGAATCCGGAGGGCCGTCAAGCAATCT
>CAIKQM010000148.1 GCA_903829565.1 uncultured Planctomycetota bacterium | reverse complement strand
GGTGTTGCGTGCGTGGAAGGTGCAGGTCGGACGTGTACCGCTTTACCTGCTCGACTCGGATGTGCCCGAGAACCGCCCCGAAGACCGCGAAATCACGCGCCAGTTGTACGGTGGCGATCACGAGATGCGCCTGCGCCAAGAGATTGTGCTTGGCCGCGGTGGTAAACGCCTTTTGACGCGCCTCGGCATTCATCCGTGCGCCTTCCACATCAACGAGGGCCACGCGGCCTTCTTGGTGCTCGAGCGTGTCAGTCGTTTGGTGCGCGAGCATGGCTTGACCTACGACGAGGCGCGTGAGTTCGTGCGCGCCACGACCGTGTTCACCACGCACACGCCGGTGCCTGCGGGCCACGACCGCTTTGGTGAAGAGGTCATGCGCCGCTACTTCAGCGACGCGCCGAGCTGGGTCGGCTTGCCTTGGGATCGCTTCTGGGCGCTGGGCACGGCCGAAGATGACCGCGGTAGCTTCAACATGACCTACCTTGCGATGAACTTCGCAGGCGTGGTCAACGGTGTGTCCAAGCTGCACGGCGCTGTCTCGCGCGAGTTGCTGCATCCGTTCTGGCCGCGACTGTTGCGTGGCGAAGTGCCTATGGGGTCGGTGACGAACGGTGTGCACTTGCCGACTTGGACGAGTGGGGCCTTGACGGCCATGCTCGGTGCCAAGGGGCGCACCGTGGAAGGGGCGGACTTTGTTGCCGGCGCAGCCAAGCTGACCGACGCACAACTGTTGGGCTTCCGCCGCGAGCGCAAGAAGGCCTTGATCGAGCACATGCGTGAGCGCATCGAAGAGGCGCACTCTTTGCGTGACGACTCGGCCTCGTTGACGGCCAAGATTGTCGCGGGCCTCAAGGACGCGGAAGACGCGTTGTGGATCGGCTTCGCACGCCGTTTCGCGCCCTACAAGCGCGCCAACTTGTTGTTCCGCAACATGGCGCGTCTAGCCACGCTCTTGTCCGAGACGCGGCGCCCCGTGCGCATTGTGTTCGCGGGCAAGGCGCACCCCAAGGATGTGCTGGGCCAAGAGATCCTCAAGCAGGTGGTCGAGTTCACGCGGCGGCCGGAGTTCGTGGGCAAGGTCTTCTTCATCGAAGACTACGACATCGAACTGGCGCGGCACCTCGTGCAAGGCGTGGATGTGTGGTTGAACAACCCGATCCGACCGTTGGAAGCCTCGGGTACTTCGGGCATGAAGGTCGCGGCCAACGGCGGCCTCAATGTTTCGATTCCCGATGGTTGGTGGGTCGAAGCGCAAGAGCGCGAACGCCCCGGCCACGCGCAGCCGCGCAATGGTTGGACCATCGGCCACGGGCGCACGATGACCACGCAAGAGCGTCAAGACGAACTCGACGCCGAAGCGCTCTACAACTTGCTCGAAGAAGAAGTCGTACCGACCTACTTCGACTTGGAAGGTGGTGTGCGCAAGCGTTGGTTGGCGTGCGTGCGTCAGAGCTTGGCCACGATTCCGGTCGAGTTCGACACCGATCGTATGGTCGGCGAGTACCGCGATATCGCGTACAGGCCGTTGGCCGGTGCGTGGCACACCTTGCGCGATGATCGCTTCGATCAAGCACGCAAGTGGGCCGCACGCGGTGCCTTGGTCCGCAAGGGCTTCGGAGCCGTGCGCATCTTGTCCGCCGAGGTGGCGGATGTGGCCGGTTTGCGCGTCGGCGATGCCGTCGAGGTGCGCGTGCGCGTCGACATGGGCACGCTCTCGAGCGAAGACCTCGCGGTCGAGCTGGTGCTGGGCCATGCCGCGGTTGGAACGGCACCTGACTTGAAGAACCGCACTGCTTTGGTGCTGGACCCCGACGGTCCGCAAGAAGGTGGTGTGCAAGCCTTCGTCGGTCGCCACAAGCTCGCGCGCAGCGGCTCGTTTGGTTACGGCATCCGTGTGCGCACGCGTCCTGCGGGCGACGGGGACATGCGCACGCGCGACCTAGTCTTGTGGGGCTGAACGCTCGTTAGCGCGCAGCCAGCTCTCTCAAGAGCTGTGCTGCGGGCTTGGGTTGCGTGTCGCCAGCGATGTAGAGCGGATGCCCCGGCATGCCGCTCTTCGTCGTTGCTAGGAGCACACACTTCGCTGCGTGTGGCAGCATCAACTCGGCGATGCGCCTGCAGCGCCCGCCATGCAAGGCGTGATTGCCCCAGGCCAGCACGATCAGATCGGCTTGCGCCGCCATCGCAGCCAAATGCGCATCGTTGTCAGGCCCCACGGGATCTGTGTGCGAGTAGAGGTGTTCCGGCGAGGTTGCGCGTAGTGCGAACACATTGCCGATGAGCGCGCGTGCTTTGCCCCAGCGCATCGCAAAGGTCACGGCGCGTCGCACAGTAGGGTCCACGCGTACCGCATCTGCCGTGGAGGGATTGAGCATCAACCACAGCACCGTGCCGTTGCCTCCATCCCACTCGCGCACCAGCGTGTAGCGCCACGTACGGCACGCAGAAAACAGCGCCGTGCCGCGCACCACGCGGCCATCAATCACCTCGGGCTCGGCTGGATCACTGGTGATAGCCGAGCGATGGCGAGCAGCGTTGTCCGGATCGATGCGCACGTGGGCAGGCTACCGCTCCGTGGGCTGCGAGGGAAAGGTCCGTGCGTCTGCTAGTCTGGCACGCGCATGACGACCAGCACGAAAGCTCCGGGACTCTCACGCTTTGGGCCGTTGCTTGTGGGCCTGCTGTTCGTGGGCTTGGCCGCCACCATCGTGGTGCTGGTGGTGCGCTTGCGTGCTTCGCCTACGTGGCAAGTGCTGCCGACCTCTTCGGCCAGTCCTGTGTTGGTGGATGGTGTTGCCATCGATGCACTCGATCGCGCGCGTTTGGGTGATTGGATGCAAACCGCCAAGGAGTTGGACACGCAAGCGGCGCAGTTGTCGTTGCAGTTGCGCGAGTACCTCTTGTGCGAGGTCAGTCCGCAGACACAGCTGGCCGGCATGAAGCTGCCGCC
>CAIKQM010000147.1 GCA_903829565.1 uncultured Planctomycetota bacterium | reverse complement strand
GCGCGCTCTCGCCGCACGATCAGCTTGCCGGCAGGGCGTGGCGGCTCCGCCTTGACCTCGAGCTTGGCCTCGTGCTTGGACTCACTGGCCTTGCCGCCGAGCGCGGCGAAGGGGTTGTGCACCAGGCGGCCCGCGTTCGGTAGTTCCTTGGCCATACTTAGCCCTCGGCTCAGTTGACCAGTGTCAGGGTGATGTACACGTCGGTGCCCCGCAGATCGAGGTCGCCCGCGTCGCCCGACAGGTCGACGGTGGCGTCGCTGGTGCGCACGCCAAGCCCCGCCAGCAGGCCGCGCGTGATGCGCGTCTCTACGCCGGCGCGTGCGTACCACCCCAAGCCAAAGCCGGCACCCGAGGTCGTGGTGTTCGAGCTGAGATTCAGCTCACTGTAGTCGCCGAACTGGATCAGCGGCCCGACCGCGCCGTACAGGCGCACAGAGTCGCCCACATAGAGACTCGCCATCGGGCCGCCGCTCAGATCAATCAAGACCACGTCGAGCTCTACATCTTCTGCCGCGGCATCGGGATCCAGCACGGCGAGCACACCCCAAGTCCCTGCGGCCGCGAGACCGAGCTCCGCGCCTAAAGCTGCTTCCCCATCGGCCAAGTTCCATTGCATCGCTGCCCCCACCGTGGGCATGGCCGTGCCGGAGTCTGCTTTCGTGATCGTGCCGCCGGGGGTGCTTTCGCGTTGCAGCACCTCGTAGCCGCGGAAGCCTGCCTGGCCTTGCAGCACGGCTTCGCCGCGCGACCAACGCGGCGCGCGCGCAGCTGTCGACCAACACGCAGGGAGAGTGAGCATGACCGCCAAAGCCGCGAGGAGGGAGCGCATGCGCGCATCATAGCGCAGCTGAGTCGAACACCCACTGATCGCCCACGCGGCGGAACACCAGCCGCATCTCGCTGTGCACATCGCGCAGGATGACCTCGTCGCTATCGACTTCGATGCGCCAGCCTTCCAGTCGCTCCGCACAGTCGTGGCACATCGGCTCCTTGGGCGGCAGCAGAGTCGGTGTAGGCGCACCGCGCAAAGCCAACGTGGATCCGGCCAGAAGACCACGCCCATTGGAAGCAGAGACGATGGACAGCAAGTGAATGACGATTTTCATAGAAGGCGCGAGCATGACTGCATAGTCCTCGAACGCCATGGGGCAAGGTGCCTACGCACAGCACGGCACACGAGTGGGCTGCTCGCCCCATGGCCTGCGCACACGAAGCGCGCGAGACTACGCAGGTGCCGACGCGTTCTGCTTCGGAACGCGGCTGGGCACAACCTTCGTACTGACCTTCTCGACTGGACAGGAATCGTTCGATCATGAGCGCAACCAACTTGAATCCCGCTGAACTGTTGCCGCACCAAGGCCGCAAACCGAGCACAGAGTATGGCTCCGAAACGCGCACCTCGGAGTCCCGCACCGAAGAGCACCGTGGCAACTTGTACCAACGCGGCAAGGATGCCGCGGTGCAAGCCGAACAGAAGTTCGAGAACTACGTCAGTGCTCATCCGGTCAAGTCTGTGCTCATCGCTGCTGGCGTGGGCATGGCCGTCGGGCTGCTGTTGGGCCGTCGGCGCTGAGCTGCTTGTATGCGCGACGCACGCCATGACGCTTGGGATGAGCTCGGCACGAGCTTCACTACAGTAGCAGTACATCTGCGTACGCTGCTGGTCCTGCGCGCAGCGCGGCGTCGCGCACTTGTGGCGACTTGGATTACGCGCGGCATGGCGTTCGTCCTCGTGGCGATCGTCGTCGTGCCTTTGACGCTGACCGGCGTGGCGTTGTGCGTGCTGGGCCTGTCGCAAGGCCTGCATGTGCTGTGGGATGGGCGGCCGTGGCTGGCCAATCTGGGCACGGGCGCGATCCTCTTGGC
>CAIKQM010000146.1 GCA_903829565.1 uncultured Planctomycetota bacterium | reverse complement strand
GACTCGCCACCGCACCCGAGTCCTGACCACAGACCACCATGATCAAGATCACCACTACCTTCCTACTCTGCGCCCTCGCCACCGCTTGCACTACGACCGGCGTGAAGACCGATTCGCGCTTAATCGACTTGCAAGTGGAGGCCTCCGAAGACGGACGCTCGCTATCCGTTGCCATGTCGGGCTTCTGGCTCGACACGCCGAATCGGCGCACGCTCGAGATCATCGGCAAAGGCGCCGATGGCTCCATCGTCTACGACGAACGCTTGGTCGCGTTGCTGTCTTATGACGCCTCGCCCAAGGGCGGCTTCGACAAGGCGCGCGCCACCATCGAACTTCCCGCCGGTGTAGATGCGCGCTCCGTCGAAGTGCGCGCGGTCGAAGTGCGCGCGGTCGATGCGCAACCGGCTGCCAAGTAGCACATCTCTATAGTAGACCTAGGCTTCTCCACGCCGCCCGGTTTCCGCCGGGCGGCGCACTTTTTGCGCCCGCTGGATTCGCGCGTCACGGTCAAAAACACCGGACAGCAGCGACTTCTAGGCATCCAATGAGAGACGCCAACAGCGCTCTGGTGTGAGCTCTGCTGGCGTCTTGATGTGGGCCGTGAACGGCCGTTTACGGCATCTCAGCCCTGCGCAACCAGGCGGCGCAGCACGAACTGCAGGATGCCGCCGTGGCGGTAGTACTGCGTTTCGTTGGCGGTGTCGATGCGCAAGATGGTCGGAAAGCGCTTGACGCTGCCGTCCTTCTTCTTGGCCTCGACATCGATGCGCAAGCCGGGCTTGAAGTTGCTCAACGCCTGCGCGATGCCCTTGACGCTGATCTCTTCGCTGCCATCGAGGCCCAGCGAAGAAGCCGACGCGCCATCAGCGAACTGCAGCGGCAACACGCCCATGCCCACCAAGTTCGAGCGGTGAATACGCTCAAAGCTCTCGGCGATCACGCAGCGCACGCCTTGCAGCGCCGGGCCCTTGGCGGCCCAGTCACGCGAGCTGCCCGTGCCGTACTCCTTGCCTGCCAGCACGATCGACGGGATGCCGGCCTTGAGGTAGGCCATCGCCGCGTCATAGATCGACATCGTCTCGCCGGTCGTCATCAGGATGGTGTCGCCGCCTTCCTTGCCACCGAGCATCAAGTTCTTGATGCGCGTGTTGGCAAAGGTGCCGCGCACCATCACCTCGTGGTTGCCGCGACGCGCGCCGTAGGAGTTGAAGTCTTCCGGCTTGACGCCCAACGACTGCAAGTACTTGCCGGCCGGGCTCGAGGCCTTGATGTTGCCCGCGGGCGAGATGTGGTCGGTGGTAATCGAGTCGCCGAACAAGGCCAACACGCGTGCGCCGACGATGTCGCCGACCGGCTTGGGCTCCTTGGGCATGTCGACGAAGTACGGCGGATGCTTCACATAGGTCGACTTGTCGTCCCACGCGTAGGTCGCGCCTTGCGGCACCTTCAACGACTGCCAGCGCTCATCGCCAGCGTACACATCGCTGTAGGTGCGCGCGTACATGTCGCGGTCGATGGCCTTCGCCATGGTGTCGGCCACTTCCTGCGAAGTCGGCCAGACATCCTTGAGGTACACCGGCTGACCGTCCTTGCCGACGCCGAGCGGCTCCGTCGTGATGTCCTTGTCGACGCTGCCTGCGATCGCATACGCCACGCACAGCGGCGGCGACGCGAGGTAGTTGGCACGCACTTGAGCATGCACGCGGCCTTCAAAGTTGCGGTTGCCCGACAACACGGCCGCAGCCACGATGCCCGACTCGTCAATTGCAGTTGACACCGTCTTGGGCAGCGGACCGCTGTTGCCGATGCAGGTCGTGCAGCCGTAGCCGACGAGCTGGAAGCCCAGCGCATCGAGATGCGGCGTCAAACCGGCCTTCTTCAAGTACTCGGTGACGACCTTGGAACCCGGGGCGAGGCTCGTCTTCACATGCGGTGCACGCTGCAAGCCCTTCTCAACGGCCTTCTTCGCCACGAGGCCGGCGGCGATCAACACCGACGGGTTCGAGGTGTTCGTGCACGAAGTGATGGCCGAGATGACAACCGAACCATGCTCCAGCACGGTCTCATGGCCATCGACCGTGATCGTCGCGTGCGGTTCCGGATGCGCCGCAGGTGCGCCCGCGGCCGGCTTGGGACGCAACGAATCCAACGAGGCTTCAAAGCCCGACTTGACCGCCGACAAAGCGACGCGATCTTGCGGACGCTTCGGCCCGGCCAACGCGGGCTCGATCGTCGACAAATCGAGCGACAGAACATCGGTGTACGTCGGCTCGGGCGTCGAGGCGTCGTGCCACAGGCCCTGCTCCTTCATGTAGGCCTCGACCAGCGCGCAACGCTCCTCGCTGCGGCCCGACAAGCGCAAGTACTCGATGGTCAGCTTGTCGACCGGGAAGATGCCGCAGGTCGCGCCGTACTCGGGCGCCATGTTGGCGATCGTGGCGCGATCGGCGAGCGGCAGATCCGACAAACCCGGCCCGCAGAACTCGACGAACTTGCCGACGACGCCGTGCTTGCGCAGCATCTCCGTCACGCGCAGCACGAGGTCGGTCGCGGTCGCGCCTTCCTTCAGCTTGCCCATCAGGCGCACGCCGACCACTTGCGGGATCAGCATCGACACCGGTTGGCCCAGCATCGCGGCCTCGGCTTCGATGCCGCCGACGCCCCAACCCAACACGCCCAGGCCGTTGATCATCGTCGTGTGCGAGTCCGTGCCCACGACCGTGTCGGGGTAGGCCCACTCAACACCATCGACCTTGCGATCCATGGTCACGCGCGCCAAGAACTCGAGGTTCACCTGGTGCACGATGCCCGTGTCCGGCGGCACTGCTTTGAAGTCTTGGAAGGCCATCGCGCCCCAGCGCAAGAACGCATAGCGCTCGCCGTTGCGCTCGAACTCGATCTCCGCGTTCTTCGCGAACGCATCGGCGGTGCCGAAGTAGTCCACCTGCACCGAGTGGTCGATGACCAACTCGACCGGCGACAACGGATTGATCTTGTTGGGATCACCGCCGCGCGTCTTCATCGCGTCGCGCATCGCGGCGAGGTCGACCACACACGGCACACCGGTGAAGTCCTGCAACAGCGTGCGCGCCGGCGTGAACTGAATCTCCTTGTCCGGCGTGGCCTTCGCGTCCCAGTTGCACAGCGCTTCGATGTCGGCCTTGTGCACAGCGATGCCGTCTTCTGTGCGCAGCAAGTTCTCCAACAAGATGCGGTGCGACCAAGGCAGCTTGGCGACAGCCGGGAACTTGGCTTGCAGGGGCTTGAGGCGCGCGATGGCGTAAGTGCGGCCGCCGACAGTCAGCGTGCCGCGCGTCTGGAAGGAGTCGATCATGGCGTGGTGGGCCCGATCCAACCCACATGGGCGGCGTTCGGGCGCAAACAGTTTAGGGAGCGGCCGACGAATCAACCAGCCAGACCGTCGTACCGTGTGCCGAGCGGGCCAAAGCGGCCGGCGGCGGCGTGGATCCGGGCAGGTCGGCCGTCGCGGCCGTCACCATCGGGCGCTTGTCGGCACCGCACACGAGGTACAGGACCTCGCGCGCGGCATGCACCACGGGCAAGGTGAAGGTCAGGCGATACGCGCCCGTGCCTCCCAAGTGCGGTACATGGTTGGCGACGATGGCGCGATCGCGCACCGCCAAAGCCGAAGTGCCAGGGAAGAGCGATAGGGTGTGGCCATCAGCGCCCATGCCCACGCACAGCACGTCAAAGCTCGGCGGGAAGGGCCCGGCGACGCGCGCAAGTTCGGCTTCGGCGAGGTCCGCGGCATGGTGAGGCTCGCACTCGCCACGCAAGCGGTGCACCTGTGCGGCGGGAATGGGCACGTGCGACAACAAGGCCTTGTGCGCCGAGCCATAGTTGCTGTCGGCATGCGTGGGCTCTACGCAACGTTCGTCGCCGAACCACACATCGATGCGCGACCAGTCCAGTGTTTCGGACACCAGCAACTCGTGCATGCGGCGCGGCGTCGAGCCACCGGCCAACGCCACCAGAGCCCTTCCACG
>CAIKQM010000145.1 GCA_903829565.1 uncultured Planctomycetota bacterium | reverse complement strand
GACCATCTGGCGTGCTGCTGACGCGCATCGGCGGTTCGGGTGAGTTGAACTACGAGCCGCAGCCTGCCCTACCTTTGCTCGACAACTTCCAGTTGTTGATGGCCGACTATGCCGAGCTCGACCACCCGACAAGTGACGCAGCGACTGCGCAATGGACCTTTGATGGTCTGGTGAGCGGGAACTACACGCTCTACACCTACGCGCGCCGCTGGCACGCGTGGCCAGAGACCTATGTAGAGGTCGATGTCATCGGCTCACTCGAAGGCGGCGGCTCCGTCGGTCCCGCGTGGAGCGAAACGTACGCTGCCGGTGTCACACACAGCGTGCATCACGTCTGGGTGGGACCAAATGGCCGACTGACGGTAGCCGCCCGGCACCTGTCAGAAGAACTTGGCAGCACAGCCGCAGTGAATGGCTTCCAGCTGGTGCGCAGCCCGGAAGCAACCGGCGAGCCCTACTGCTTTGGCGACGGCTCCGGCAGCTTCTGTCCGTGCGGCAACACCATGCCGCTGGGCATGTGGAGCGGCTGCAAGCACAGCTTAGGGTACGGCTCGCGGCTCCGAGCCACAGGCACCGCGAGCATCAGCACCGACACAGTGCAGCTGCACGCCACTGGCTTGCCACCCGGAGTCGCCGTGTTTGTGCAAGGCTCGCAACGCCGCACATGGGGCCTACCCTTCGGCGACGGACTGATGTGTGTGTCCGGCACACTGCGCAGGCTCGCGGTGCGGCCTGTGGTCGACGGACTCGCCACCTATCCGATCGCCGGTGAAACACCGCTCTCCGTGCGCGGGGCGGCCATTGCGGGCAGCGACTTGCACTACCAAGTGCGCTGCGCCGATCGCACTCCTTGGTGCACACCGGCGCAGTACAACCAGACGAACGGCTATCGCTTGCAGTGGACCCCGTAGGCTCCACCAGCGAGCGCGCGGCTAGCCGCGTTCGACGTCCCACACCTGCGTGCCGAAGTGATCCCACGGCAAGCGGCCTTCGTCACAGTGCTCGTCGACCGAGAACTGCACATCGACGAAGTAGATGATCTGGCCACAGGTTGCCGGTCGCAAATTCTTGACACCGTGGGCAACGCCCGGAGGGATGCGCACCAAGCGCGAATTGCCATCGCCCAGAACGATGCGCTGCACCATGCCCTCGGTGGGAGAACCGGCGCGCACATCCGCCACGACCAGCAAGAGCTTGTCGGTCGGCGGCACGAACCACACATCCGTCTGGCGCTTGTGCAGGTGGAAAGCCTTGATCGCCAAGGGCTCCATCACGCTGTAGTTCATCTGGCGCACGATGAAGCCTGGCAGCTGCTTGTGCAGACCTTCGTCCATGCGGCCCAGCTCACACATCGAGCCCCCGTCATCGTTGAAGCGCTTGAGCTCCACGATCTCGAGGCCTTCAATGCGGCGCTTGGGGCTGTAGTCTTGCTTGGCGTACTTCGCTTGGGCTTGGGCGTTGAAGTTCATGGGTAGGCCTCTTTCGACCGTTTCATCCTCGCCGCTTGACGCGTGACGCGCAACCCGGACCTGCCGGATGCTGCGAAAGAGCCTTCGAGGGGGTACGCTGCGCGCATGAAGCCCGCGTCCCAACCCACGGACCCCGAGTCACACTGGATCACCCATGTCATGCGCCGGGAGCAGCGTCAGTTGACGCTCCGGGCGGCCTTGGTGGGTGCCTTGATCGGCATCGTGATGTGCTTGTCGAACTTGTACGTGTTCTTCAAGACGGGCTGGTCGATGGGCGTCACGATCACGGCGGGCATCTTGGCCTTCGCCACCTTCCGGTTGCTGACCGCCACGCGCTTGACGCGCACGCCGCTGACGATCCTCGAGAACAACGCGCTCACCACCGTTGCCTCAGGAGCCGGCTACATGACGGGCGGCGGCAACATGGCGGCCTTCGGCGCGCTGTTGATGGTGACGGCCGTGCGCCCGGACACAGCCCCGATGGTGTTGTGGTTCGCGCTGATCGCGATGTTGGGCGTGCTTACGGCGATCCCGATCAAGCGCCAGCTGATCAACCAAGAGCAACTCGCCTTCCCTACAGGCACTGCCACGGCAGAGACACTGCGTGCGCTGCACGGCGATGCAGGCGGTGGCGCGCAAGAAGGCGCAGTGCAAGCGCGCGCCTTGGCCTTCAGCGGGTTGTTCGCTGGCGGCATCGCGTTGCTGCGTGACCTCAAGGTGTTCAACGGCAGCGGCTTGTTGCCAGGCACGCTGCCCTTGCCCTTTGAAATCGCCGGCAAAGCCGCGGCCAAGTGGACGCTTTCCATCAAGACCGAGGTGGTGCTCATCGGCGCTGGTGCGCTGATGAACTTCCGCACAGGTTGGTCGCTGCTCTTGGGCAGCATCTTGACCTATGCAGTGCTCGCACCGTCGTTGGTTGCTCAAGGCTTGATCGCCGAGCCTTCCTACAAAGCGATCGTGGCCTATACCGTGTGGCCCGGTGCAGCGTTGCTAGTTGCGTCCGGCTTGACCTCCTTCGCGTTGGGCTGGAAGAGCATCGTGCGCAGCTTCAGCGGCTTCGGGCGCCTCTTTGGTCGCGGCGGCGGACAGCGTCACCCCATCGACGACATCGAATGCCCCGCAGCATGGTTCCCCATCGGCTTCGTGATCTTGGCGCCGCTCGTGGTGCTGCTGATGGTGTGGTTGTTCCAGATTCCGTGGTGGGCCGGAGTCATCGCTGTGCCGCTCTCGCTCGTCATGGGCTTCGTGGCAGCGCGCGTTACCGGTGAGACCGATGTGACACCCACGAAGGCTCTGGGGCCCGTCACGCAGTTGCTCTACGGCGTCATCACGCCCGGCAACTTGGGCGGCAACATCATGAGCGCCAATGTGACTGGTGGCATTGGTCTGCACGCAGCCGATCTCTTGACCACGCTCAAGACCGGTTGGTTGCTCGGCGGCAATCCGCGCGTGCAGTTCTGGGCGCAGATGATTGGTGTGTTCGTCGGTGCGGCGATCATCGTGCCTGCGTTCACGCTGCTGATCCCGGATCCTGCGGTTCTGGGTGGTGAGGACTGGCCGGCACCGTCCTGCCTTGTGTGGGCTGGTGTATCCGAGGCATTCGCCAACGGCATCGATGCCCTCCACCCGTGGGCGCGCAGCGGGATCGTGATTGGTCTCGTGCTCGGCGTGGGCTTGGCGCTGCTCGAACACTGGGCGCCCAAGCAACTCAAGGCCTACATCCCTTCGGCCTCGGGTCTAGGCATCGCGATGGTGGTCCCCGGCAGCAACGGCATCGCCATGTTCCTCGGCTCCGGTCTCGCCGAGTGGTTCCGCCGGGCCAAGCCTGCCTTGGCGGCACGCATCGCGGTTCCGATCGCCTCGGGACTCATCGCCGGCGAAAGCCTGATGGGTGTGCTGATCGCAGTCCTCACCGCCTCCAAGGTGATCTAAGCCCCGAACCTCGTTACCCTGTTCGCCCGCTATGCCGACACGCAAGGATCACAAAGCACGCTGTCACACCGAAGGCTCTCGTTC
>CAIKQM010000144.1 GCA_903829565.1 uncultured Planctomycetota bacterium | reverse complement strand
GGGACTCCTGTGCCAAGTATGGGGCCTAGGCAACATCTACGCCGGTCGCATCACCCGCGGGCTCGTGATCATGCTCGGCTACTGGTTCGTGCAGGCCATCAATGTGCTGCTGATGCTGGTGCTCGTGGGATTCGTCACGGCCTTCGTGACCTTCGTCGCCACCGCGATCCTCTCCAGCGTGCTGGCGTACAACGCAGCACGCTCGACGCTCACGTACCCTTACGCAGCAGCACGGTCTTGATGGTGTTAAACAAAATGGACAGGTCGAAGAGCAGCGACTGGTTCTTGATGTAGAAGATGTCGTACTGCAGCTTGCGGACCGAATCCTCGAAGGTCGATCCGTAGCGATAGTTGATCTGCGCCCAGCCCGTCAGCCCCGGCTTCACGAGGTGGCGCTGGTTGTAGTACGGGATCTTCTGCGACAACTCGGTGACGAAGTGTTCGCGCTCCGGTCGCGGCCCGACGAGTGACATCGAGCCCGCCAGCACATTGAAGAGCTGCGGCAACTCATCCAGACGCGTCTTGCGGATGAAGCGGCCCACCTTGGTGATGCGCGGATCGTCTTCCGTGGCCCACACCGGCCCCGTCAGCTTTTCTGCATCGCTGCGCATCGAGCGGAACTTCATCAGCGTGAACTTGGAGCCGTCTTTGCCGACGCGCTCCTGCGTGAACAGCACTGGCCCCGGCGAGTCGAGCCCGACCGCGATGGCGGTTGCGATCATCAGCGGCCATGTCACGCACAGCAGAATCGTGGCGACGATCAAGTCGAGCAAGCGCTTGGCCACGCGCGTGCCCGTGCTTTGCTCAAAGCCTTCGCCAAAGATCAGGTAGCTCGGCCGCAAGGCTTCGATCGCGACCTTGCCGGTGATGCGCTCGTAGAGCGACTCTTGTTCGAGCACATGAATGCCAGCCAAGCGGCACTGCAGCAACTGTTCGGTTGGCAGCTGTCCGCGCCGGTCTTCCATCGCCACGGCGACCACTTCGATGCCTTCACGCCGCACGTAGTCCGCCAAGCGCAAGCCACCACTGCCGCGTTCCAGCGCGGGACGCACATAGCTTTGCGTCTGGCTGCGATCCACCCGCGGTGAAACGCTGGTCGAGCTGCCATGTTCCCCGCGCTCCGCAAGTCCATGATCACCGGGCACGGGCAAGATCCCGACCAACGAATAGCCGGTGTCCGGACGCTCGACAATCTCACGCGCCAGCTCATGCGCAGCATCGCCTGAGCCCAGCACCAACAAGCGTTGTGCGAAGCGTTCCTGTTGCAGCACCGCATGGAACAGCGAGCGCCAGGTGTACAGCACCACAAAGCCCGATAGCATCGCGAACACCAGCGCCTGCACGCGTTGCGTGAGCGACAGCGGCGGGAAGTCGAAGACCTTGTCTAGGTGCCATGTGTCGGCGATGACCACAAAGGCCAGCGCGACCGCCAAGGCGGAGCCTGCCGATTCGACGAAGCGCGAAGCTCGGTCATAACGCGAACCCGAGACGCGCACGTCGTACAGTTCGTTGAACGAGATGGCCAACTGCGCCAGCGCCGACAACAAGAACGACGAGTACGCACAGCGCAACAGTGCGTCCTCGACCGTCAGCGCAGGGATCAACCCGAACAAGCGGGCTTCCACCTCGCTGCTCGGTTCCCACAAGTGCCAACTCATCCACGCGCCGATGACAAGCGTCAGGATCACCGTCTCAGAGACGATGAGCAGCGCTTTGCGTAGCGGGAGGTAGTGGCGGAGGACGGGGAGCATGCCG
>CAIKQM010000143.1 GCA_903829565.1 uncultured Planctomycetota bacterium | reverse complement strand
TGGGTGCACAACTTGAAACGAGTGGCGCTTGGCCCGTGCTTGCGTTGCTGGACACCGATGCACCGCACATCGGACGGGCCTGGTTTGCGGCGGCAACAGCCACACACTTTGATCCCGAGTGCTTGGGTGACTATGGACCTGCAACCATCGAGACTCTAGGTGCTGACTACCGCGGCGTGTTCCTGCTGCGCGGTCTGTCTTATGGCGTCAGTCAAACACACCAGCGGCCGCTATTTCGTGTGCCGTTGGTGGCGGAGACACACGCTGGCTCCTCATCGAGACTATCGGCCTGCACGACTAAGCGTCGGGGCTGACAAGGTGCGTCCTATGACGCATGTGCCAGAGTCCAACTCCTACAACTAGCCCGATTACGAAGCCGTACGGCAAGCCTACTGCAATCACGCCCACGACCAGCGTGATCGGGAACTGTGTTCGATCATTCGACACATCACGCACCAGCCAGACGAGCGCCAGCGCCTCAAAGAGAAGCACGACGCCGAGCATGGGCAGCGGGAAAACGAGTGCCACCTGATCGAACGCACCTCCGAAGAAGAGACCAAGCAGCAACAACAGGCTGCCATAGACGAGGACTGAACCACCGCTGCGCCCGCCGAAGGCGAAGTGTCCTGCAAGTCCTCCTGAGCCATGACAGGCAGGCACGCCACCAAACCAAGGCGCGATCAGGTTCATCAAGCCATACGTGCAACCTAGACGGCGCAACGACAACGGCCTCTCCGGGAACAGATCGTGGGCGAGCTTCTGCGTGGCCAACACAGAGTTCGCCAAGGACAAAGGCAGTTGAGGAAGCGCGAGTACCACCAGACCTGACAGCACGGCCTCCATCGAAACGCTCTGCAACTGTGGTAAACGGAACTCAATTGCAGTCGCCAGGTGACGGAGATCCAGCTTCCACACGAACGCGTAGGCCAGACCTACTGCGAAGACCAGCAAAGCGGCAGGAAAGCGCCGGCTCGCCAGCAGAAAGATCGTGATCAGGAACGCCAGTGCCGCCAGCCCATAACCGCGTGCGCCATCCGCTTGGACGAACTTCGTCAGGGCAACACCAGCGAGTTGCAAACCAAGCCCGAACTGCACTCCGCGCACAACGCAATGCGGAACCCAGCGCGCAAGCCGATCCAACGCTCCACTGAGAGCAAGGACCAACATGATGAGGCCAATCGCCAACCCACCGCCGTACAACTGCTCGGCAGTTGCCTGCTGGGCGATGACGAGTGCGGCCATAGCTTTCAACGGCTGCACGGGCATCGGCATGCGGTACAGCAGCCCACTCGCGATTTGGAGCACACCGAAGACGACGAGCACACTTGTCCCATCCAAGCCCGCGGCCAAGCACATCCCTACCAAGAGAGGAATGTCCGTGCCGGCATCGCCGAAAGCACCGGCGACCTCGTGGCGATTGAACCAAGCGCTCTTCATCATGGGTGCTTAGCCTTTGCCGACGATCACTTCGGTCGCCTTGACAATGGCGATGGCCCGCGTGCCCACAAGCAAGCCCAAACGATCGACGGAATCCGTGGTGATCACGGCACCCATGCGCAGCTTGGGCGCGATCTCGATCACGACCTTGCTCATGACATCGCCGCGGGCAATCTCAAGGATCTTGCCTGCATAGCGATTCGTGGCGCTCAAGGTGCCCAAGTCGAGCTCGGGCGTAGCGCGAGTCTGGGAGAGAGCTTCGGCGAGGAAGCGCAAGGGATCAAACTTTGCACGGCCTGTCGTGGTGGCGCGTAGCCCTTGCTCGGCCGCGGCGCTCAAAGCACGCAATACGTTGCGCTGGTGCTCATTCGGCTGCAGGACCTTGCGCTCCCACTTGCTGACGGTCATCGCATGCACGCCTAGCAGGCGTGCAAAGTCAGCTTGACCTAAGCCAAGGCGGGCTCGTAGTTGGCGGACTGACTGCATAAGCCTCAGCTTACCTGACTAAGCCAGTTTGCACACCCACGCACCTTGATCACGGCTTTGCATGGCTCGCTCAAGCTAGTGCCCATGGAGACCTTTGTGCACGTGGCCCCCGAGGCACTTCCCGCACCTGTCTGCAGCGAGCTCATCGCCCGCTTTGAGGCTCATCCAGAGGTCTGTGCAGGCCTTGCTGGTGGTCGCGTGGATGAACGCATCAAGCTTAGTCGCGATCTAGGCGTGCTAGGCCGACCAGAGTTCGCCGACCTCGTTGAGCAAGTCCTACAAGCGACCCGCAAGCAACTCATCCAGTATGTCCGTCGCTTCCCCTACGTTGTCCTTGCAGGGAGCTCGTTCGCTACCACGGACGCACGCACGGGAGCTGCTGTCTCCCTGACGCCGGAACTGCTGCGCCAGCTTTCGGACGCGTCGTTAATGAGCTTGTTGCAACAGGTCTTTCGGCTGGGAGATCTGAACCTTCAGCACTACACACAACACACTGGTGGCTACTTTGCTTGGCACGCCGAGGTGTCACCT
>CAIKQM010000142.1 GCA_903829565.1 uncultured Planctomycetota bacterium | reverse complement strand
TCACCAGAAGCTGTTGGAAGAGTGCCCGTCGGTCGTGATCGACGACAAGACGCGCGAAGCCATGGGCGAAGTGGCGCTCAAGGCGGGGCGTGCCGTCGGCTACCAGAATGCTGGAACCGTCGAGTTCTTGTGGAGCAACGGCGAGTTCTTCTTCTTGGAGATGAACACTCGCTTGCAGGTCGAGCACCCCGTCACCGAGATGGTCACGGGCGTGGACCTTGTGCGCGAGCAGATCCGCGTGGCCTCGGGCGAGGCCCTCGGGTACGGACAGGAACGCGTGCGTTGGAACGGTTGGGCGATCGAGATCCGCATCAATGCCGAGGATCCGCGCAACAAGTTCCTGCCGTCGATCGGCACCATCCACAACTTGCGCATGCCTGGTGGGCCGTTCTTGCGGCTGGACTTGGGCATGTACCGCGGCATGGAAGTGGGGCCGAACTACGACCCCATGCTCGGCAAGTTGATCGTGTGGGGCGCGACGCGCGAAGAAGCGATCGCGCGTTGTTCGCGCGCTTTGCAGGAGCTCAATGTCGGCGGCGTGCGGACTTCGTGCCCTGCGGCGCTGGCGGTGCTGCAAGACAAGCGCTTCCAGCAAGGAGATTTTGACACGCACTTCCTCGAGTCGATGGACCTGTCCACGAGCTCGCCGGAACATGATGGTGTCGTGGCCGTGGCTGCCGCCATTGCGCGTCACCATCAACAGCGTCGTACTGCCTTGAAGACCTCGGCCGCCGATCGCAATGGTTGGGTGGCACGTTCGCGCGCGCAGGTGCAAGCACCACTGGTGCGGACCTCGATGCCGGGAGGTGGCGCGTGAAGTACTACATCTCTGTCGATGGCCGCGCCCACGAAGTCGAGGTCGTCGAGCGACTGGGCGAGTTGGTCGTGTCATTGGACGGCAAGCTGTTTGATGCGCGCTACCTCGAGGTCGACGATCTGGGCCAAGTCGTGATCCTGCACGAAGGCAAGAGCTTCGGTCTCTCCATCGAAGGCGACGCGAATCAAAAGTTCGTGACACTCGCCGGCCATGTGCGCGATGTGAAGATCGAAGACGAGCGTGAGAAGGCTGCTCACGCCGCCGAACGCGCCAAGAACAAAGGCGGCGGCTCGGTGACGGCCGTCATGCCGGGCGTGGTGGTGGAAGTCCTCGTGCAGAAGGGCAGCGTCGTCGAGAAGGGCTCGCCGCTGCTCGTCTTGTCCGCCATGAAGATGCAGAACGAGATCACCTCGCTCGTCGAGGGCGTGGTCTCGGATGTGCATGTGACGGCCGGACAAGCGGTTGCGGGCGGCGCCAAGCTCGTGACGATCAAGGTTCCCGAAGGCTCCTGACTCACAGTCGAACGGACGGAGTACGATGAAGGGGCGCTCAAGGGCGCCCCTTCAGCATGTTGCAACGACTCTTCCGCACCTTGGCAGCTGTCACCCTGCTCGCGGCGCCCAGCCTCGCGACGTGGTCCATCGTGGTCGTCAACACGCGCACCGGAGAGGTGTGCGTGGCCTCGGCTACCTGCATCTCGGGCTTTGACTTGAAGCCCAACCTCGCCTTGATTCGCGTGGGCGTGGGCGGTGCGGCGGCACAGTCGGTCGTCGATCAGGGTGCGGTGAATCGCATGCGCATCTGGCAAGCGATGACCGAAGGCCGCTCGCCCGAAGAGATCTTGAGCCTGCTTGCGCCGCAGGACACGCAGCACCAGCGCCGTCAATACGGCTTGTCGATGCTGCGTCATCAGCCCACGAGCTTCACAGGCACGCAAGCAGGCAATGCCAAGCTGAACCTGCACGGCATCGACGGTGACCTGCGTTGGGCGGTGCAAGGCAATCTGCTGACGGGTCAAGTAGTTGTGACAGCAGCCCGCGACGCACTGCTCGCGACGCCGGGGGATCTCTCGCAGAAGGTGCTGGCCGCGATGGATGCGGCACGCTCCTACGGCGGTGATGGTCGTTGCTCGTGTGGGCCTTTGTCACCGACCGCGTGCGGTGCACCGCCGGCGAGCTTTCAGTTCTCGGCGGCGACGGCGTTCCTGGTCTTGGCGCGCATGGGCGATACCGACGGTGTCTGCAACGCGAACCAAGGCTGTGCGAACGGCAACTACTTCCTCGACATCCGCGCCATCAGCGGACCGCCGGCTGGTCCTGATCCCATCGTGCAGTTGCGCACGGTCTACAACACTTGGCGTGCAGGCAAGGGCGCTACCGCTGACCACCTGCTGACGCGCGTGACTCAATCAGCGCCGATCGTGCCTGCGGATGGCGCTGCGGAGACCAGCATCTCGCTGCAGCTGGTCAACATCGATGGCACAGACCTGATCTACTCGCCTGCGACTCTGGAAGTGGTCGCTGAACCGCCCGGCATTGCAGTCGCGACGGTCACGCAAGTGATCGACGAAGGTGAGGGCCGCCATCGCGTGGTGCTGCGCAGCAACGGTACTGTGGGCACCAGTCAGTACGGCATCACGGTCGTGCATCCGTGGAAGCGTGTGCGCTTGTGGCCGAATGTGCGCGTCACAGCGGAGCCAGCGCAAGCGTTGGTCGTAGGCCGCGAGTCGTTCTCCGCCAGCGAGGGTACACGCACACCGTTGTGGTGCGACTTTGGCGCGGCTCAAGCTGGCGCGCCCTACCTCGTGTTGGGTTCGGCCTCGGGCACCACACCTGGCACGACTGTGTTCGGTGTGCAGGTGCCTCTCGTGCAGGACACCTTCTTCGGCTCCATGTGGTCCCAGCCGAACTCGGCCACCTTCCAACAGACCCAAGGTCTGCTGAGCGCTAGCGGCCGCGCACGCGCCGAGTTGGTGGCTGCCCCCGGGCGCTTCACGCCGTTGGTAGGACGCACGCTGACCTTCTGCAGCGTGCTGAATACGGCCAGCGGCGCGGTGAGCAACACCGACACGCTGGTCGTTGCTCCCTAGTGCGGGCAGGCCGCGCAGGAGCCGAACAACGCCAGTCGATCCAAGGCATGGCGGGCAGCGGTGCACATCGTGCGCAGGTGCAAGCTGTCGTGGATGAGTCCGTGTGCTTCCAAGCGCAACTCATCGGTGGGCTCATGCGGGTCCCTGAAAGCTTCGGGGTTGCGACTCAAGCTCAACTCACGCAGATGGGCTGCCATCAACGAGCCGCGCAGAAGGGGATCTGCCAACACCGCTTTCAAGCGCACGGGATCGTTGCTG
>CAIKQM010000141.1 GCA_903829565.1 uncultured Planctomycetota bacterium | reverse complement strand
CGCCATCTAAAGTTGGGATCCGTTTCGCTGGGGGAGTTCGAAAACGGAGGAAGGCCCGCCTCGAAGTCGAGGCGGGCCGTTTCGTGGACCGGTGCCCCCCAAGGCGCGAAGGCAAGGGACGTTTCCTCCATGGTTTGACTAAGAATGGATCGTTTCCTAGCATGGCGCCCTGAGAAACGAACGCTTCCGAATGCCACGCACCACCGGCACCTACCGCAGTTCCACCGTCGCCGGCGAGACCGTGCGCGCGTTCGTGCCGGCTCCCCTGCCGCCCGCCCGACCAGCGCTCCAGGTCGAGGGCCCCATCGACACCGCCTGCGCACGCGCCATGACGGCCATCAGCCGCCTCGAGGTGGCGGCGAGCCTGGTGCCAAGCACCGAGTGGTTCCTCTACGGCTTCGTCCGGAAGGAGGCGGTGCTGACCTCGCAGATCGAGGGCACCGAGGCCACCCTGCGCGATGTGCTGGAGTTCGAGGTAACCGAGCACGCCACGCATGAAGGCGACGTGGTTGAGGTCTGCAACTACGTCGAGGCGCTGACCTACGCACGACGCGAGCTTGCAAAGCCGAAGGGGCTGCCGCTGAGCGCACGCCTGCTCTGTGAGGCGCATCGGCGCCTCATGAGGGATGCCGGCACCCGGCGCGGAGGCGACAAGAAGCCAGGCGTGATCCGAACGAGCCAGAACTGGGTCGGCGGCACGCGGCCCGGCAACGCACGCTTCGTGCCCCCTCCGGCCGATGCGGTGCCGGGGCTGCTCGCCGACCTCGACCGATGGATCCACGATCGACGGATCTACGGGCGCGATCCGCTTCCGCCACTCGTCAAGGCCGGGCTGGCGCACGTGCAGTTCGAGACGATCCACCCCTTCCTGGACGGCAACGGTCGGATCGGGCGCCTGCTCATCACCCTGCTCCTCGAGCACTGGGGCGTGATGCGGTCACCCATCCTGTACCTGAGCCACTCGATCAAGCGCCACCAGCGCGAGTACTACGACCGGCTCTCTGCCGTGCGCACTGACGGCGACTGGGAGGGCTGGACCCAGTTCTACCTGGCCTGCGTCACGGAGGCCGCCGAGGATGGCGTTGCCGTCGCCCAGCGCATCTTCGCGCTCACGGGCAAGGACCGTGGCCGGCTCATTTCGCACGCAGATGCCACCGTGGCGGCGATCCACCTGCTCGACCTGCTGCCGTCGAATCCCATCGTGACGGTGCCGAGGGCCACGAAACTGCTGGGTACCACCGCGCCCACCGCGCGCAAGGCGGTCGAGGTGCTGGAGAGGATCGGCATCCTGCAGGAGACCAGCGGCAGGCTGCGCGACCGCGTCTATGCGTACCAAGCGTACCTGCAGGCGCTCACGGCGGACGAGGATTGAGTGGAGGGGCGCGGGTAGCGGTACCGGAGTCTCAAGCCGGTACCTTTGGGGAGCTTCAAGGGGTCGGGCTCAAGCGAGGCCGACCGCTTTGTTTGCTGGCGGATCCAATCCGAGGGCAAGGCGCCCCCCCCGCCTCCGCGCTGTGGCGGGTGTTCGATGCTCTCACCTTTGTG
>CAIKQM010000140.1 GCA_903829565.1 uncultured Planctomycetota bacterium | reverse complement strand
TGTTGAGCGTGCCCCCCACCATCTCCAGCAACGTCTCGCGCTCTTTCTCGCGCAGAGTCGCGAAGCGCCGGCGCAACTCCACAAGTTCTTGGTCCGCGACACGGGCCTGCTCGCGTGCTCCGCGCGTGCGCTCGACGGCGTGCACCAAGGCGCTGTGCAGCAAGTCATCCGCGGCATGCAGCTCGAGCGCCTCCAAGGCGCCGTAGCGCATGGCTTGCACGCAATGGCCCACATCTCCGGGTGCGACAAGGGCCACGTGCGGCAGATTCCGCCCGTTGCGAGTGAAGTGCTCCGCCAGAGCTTTCGCTTGGCCCGCGTCGTTGTGCCAATCCTTGACCACGATGTGGTCGTGTTGGGCTGTGTCGGGCTCGGCTTCGAACAGGCTGCGCAGCGACTCGACGGTGTTGCCCACCATCAACCCCGCCCCCAGATGGGTAGCGAGCCGGTCCATCGCCATGCGCACGCGCAGGTCGGAAGAGAGTCCGACGACCATGCGGCGAGGCTCATTGGCGCTGGAACTGTTGGAGGGGGATGCGTTGGGACGGGAGGTGTGCACGAGGGGGACGCAGCGCAGCGCGGGATGGGTGGAACGCGCCGTGACGCAGAGGGTTGAACGCGCAAGGAGGCGAAACCGAACACAAATCCCTGCGTGGTATTCTCCGCCCACATGCCTCCCACGACACCGCCCATCCGAGGACGCCTGACCCCGTTGGTGGCGAGCGCCTTGCTCGTCTGCGTAGTGGTGCATGCGCTGCGCTGGTGGTTCGTGTGTGACGATGCCTACATCAGTTTTCGCTATGCCCAGCACTTGGCGAGCGGCGCGGGCTTGGTCTTCAACCTCGGGGAAAGCCCGCCGGTCGAGGGCTACACGAACCTGCTGTGGACGGTGTGGAGTGCGCTGGGTCTGGTGCTGGGCTTCAGCCCGGTATGGTTGGCACCGCTGACATCGCTGGCGTGTGCCGTGCTGCTGACCTTGGGCTCGGCCCGTTTGGCGGCACGCTTAGGACAGCTGACGCAGCTGCAGGTGTTCGCCGCAGGGGCCTGTGTGGCGGCCTTGCCGACCCTTGGGGTGTGGAGCAGCGGCGGGCTCGAGACCATGGCCTGCGCTACGGCGGTGTTCTTTGTGGCCGAGCGCCTGTTGTGCGATGCGGGCCGACCGCGGGTGGTTGCCGCGTGCGTGTGCGCTGCGCTGGCCTGCGGCTTGCGGGCCGACGGCGCGGTGTTTGTGGGCATGGCTCTGTGCGCGACCTTGCTGCTGCGACCGAGCTTGCGCAGCGCGGTGGTGCGCACGGGTGTGGCGACATTGCTCGCCGTCGGGGTCTGGATGGGGGTGCGCTTCCTTGTCCATGAACACTGGCTGCCGCTGACGGCCCAGGCGAAAACCGGCTGGGCTGCGTGGCGCTGGGAGCGCGGCGCGTACTACGCGGGGTCGATGCTGTTGGCCATGCCGGCTTTGGTGGTGGTGGTGTTGGCCCCGCTGATTGTGCAACGCGAGCAAAGGCGTTTGGCGAGCGTTGGGGCCTTGGCCGTGGTGGCCATGCTGGGCTGGAGCGTGCTCGTGGGCGGCGACTTCATGGCCTTTGGCCGTTTCCTTGCGCCCGCGCTGGGCTTCGTCACGCTAACTGCGGCGGCGCTCGCCACACGGCAGGTGTGGCTGCCCTTGGGCTTGTGCGGACTGTCGCTCTTGCCCGCTCTTGGTGTGGAGTTGGCCCCGCAAGCCTGGCGCCAAGCCCTGCACTTCCGATGGAACGACCCCGTCGCCAAAAGCGAGAGCGCCATGTGGCTGGGCATGAAAACCCGCGCCAACGAATGGTTGGCGCTGGGCCGCGCCATGGCCGCGCGCACCGAACCGGGCCAGTCGATTGTGCTCGGCGGCATCGGCGCCATCGGCTACGCCACAGACCTGACCATCTTCGACCAATACGGCCTCGTCAGCCCTTCCGTAGTCCGCGCCGGCCTCCCCCCCCAACCCGCCTCCCCCGGCCACGACCGCCGCGTCGACGCGGAGTTCTTTTTCCCGGAGCGCCCGACGTATTTAGGTGCTTGGTTTGCGCGGCCGCAGGAGACGTTGAACGAGCGGTTGCCGCAGGAGTGGTTGCAGTTGTTGGCGCACGGAGAGGCGCGGATTGATCGGCATTCGTTGCGGGAGGAGGAGGCGCCGTTTGAGGGGGCGGAGTTGAGGATGTTGAGGTTGTTGCGCTAGCAGAAGTGATACTGGTCCAGCTGAGTGTGCACGACTCACGCGGGCAAAGTCCGGATTTGGCGGACAGTACGCGCGCTGGATACGTCTGAGAGTAGATGGAGTGGTACCAGGCCGAGGCCTAGACACTGTTTCCATCCAGCCGTGAAGGCCCCTTCCCACGATCTGGATACAGCCTCCAGGCCGCGCGGACGTCGCAGGTGCACTTGTGCGGACGGCGCATCAGGAGCAGGGTCGCCAGCCATTCGTACAGATGGATGCCGGCATACCCCATCCAAAATCCGCGCGTGGAGGCGCCGCCCGGGCTTCTTGCCCTTGCAGAGGCAACCACACACTCCACAATCGTGCACACTCGTCTGGGCCAGTATCACGGTCGACCTCGCTACACTCCCCCTCATGCTCGACACCTTCCACCCCCTGCTCTCCGCCGCCCACGGCGTAGACCTCTCCAACCCCGCCACCGCCCGAGCAACCCTCACCCAACGCCTCGACCCCCAAAGCCCCGCGGGACGCGAAGTCAGCGACGCCCTCAAGGCCCTGCTTGCCGCCGGCTCCATCTGCGAGCGCGGTGCCCTGCCCGTGCGCTACGGCCGCGTCTCGAAGGCCGTGCCGGAGACCCGCGATTTCTCGATCGATGTGGTGCACATGAACGGCCCTGGTCCGCACCATGTGCACCCGTTAGGTGAGGCCAACTGGTGCATCGCCCTCGAAGGCGACCCGCGCTTTGATGGCCAGCCGGAAGGCTGGGTCGTCATGCCCCCCGGCAGCGGACACGTCCCTACGGTTACGGGCGGCACGATGCTGATCGTCTACCTGCTGCCGCAAGGGCAGATTCAGTTCACGCAACGCTGATCAGCCGCCGAGAATCCGCGGCCCCGCGGAACTTCCCCCTGCAGGAATGGCGGTCCGCGCCTATCCTTGAACGGCCGAACTCTACCCACTCACCACAGCTCACCCTGCTCCGCACCATGCGTTTTAGCCTCCTCGCCCTCCTCGCCCTATCGGCCCCCGCCTTCGCAGGCATTCGCTACGTAGATGCCAACCTTGCCACAGGTGCTAACGATGGCAGCTCATGGGCCAATGCACACCGCGGGGTGGACGCGATTCCGACGGCCATCACGGCCAGCGTGGCAGGCGACGAAGTGTGGGTGAAGGCCGGCACCTATCGCCCCACGGCGACGGCGACGCGCACTGTGTCCATCAACCTCAAGACCGGAGTGGCGGTCTACGGCGGCTTCAACGGCACCGAAACGCTGCTGAGCCAGCGCGACTGGACGGTCAACACCACCACCTTGTCGGGCGACCTCGCGGGCAATGACGGCGCGAACATCTTCACGGACAACAGCTACCACGTGCTGAATGGCAACAGCCAAAGCGCGACCGCGGTGCTCGACGGTTTCACCGTTACGGGCGGCAACGCGAACAGCACGGCGAACAACGATCGCGGCGGCGGCATTCTGTGCTTGGCGGGTAGCTCGCCCACCATTCGCAACTGCATCTTCCGCAGCAACCGCTGCACGTTTGGCGGTGGTGCGGGCTACATCAACTCGTCGAGCCCGACCTTCATCAATGTGCAGTTCCTCGACAACCTAGGCGGGAGCTTTGGCGGCGCGTTCGACATGGCTACGGGAGTGAGCGCGACCTTTGATCGCTGCTTCTTCAAGGGCAATAGCGCTGCGCGTGCCGGCGCGATCGAGATCTTTGGCAGCTCTACCACGAAGGTCTACAACTGCATCTTCGTCGGCAACACGGCCACAGGTACAGGCGGCGGCGGCGCGATTTGGATCGGGTCGAGCTCCGCTCCGGTCATCCGCAATACGACGGTGTACGCGAACAGCGCAACGGCCAGCGCCGGCGGCGGCATCTTGTGCACCGGCGCGACCGCGAACATCGCCAACTGCATCGTGTGGAACAACACCGGTACGGGCGGAGCCATGACGGCCACGAATCAGCTCAACGGTGCGACCTTCAACGTGTCGTATTCCATCGTTCTCGGCGGCGCGGCGGGCACGGGCAATCTGAGCGCGGACCCGCAATTCGTTGCGCCCGCCACGAATGACTTCCGCTTGCAGCCGACTTCGCCCGGTATTGATGCGGGGAACAATGCGGCGGTGCCGGTGACCGTGTCGGTCGACTACTACGGCAATCCGCGCTACGCCGACGAGCCGACCGTGCCGAACCTCGGTGCCGGCACGGCTCCTATCGTCGACATCGGCCATCATGAGTTCCCGGCGCCGCTCGTGACGAGCTTCTGCTTCGGCGATGCCTTCACGGGTCCGTGCCCGTGCGGGAACTTCTCGGCCTTGAGCGCCGGCGAAGGCTGCGCCAACTCGTTGGGGTTGGGTGCGCGTCTCGACTGGAGCGGCGCGGCGCGCCTGAGCGCGGACACCTTCGTGTTGACCGGCGTGCAGATGCCGAACTCGACGGCGCTCTACTTCCAAGGCACCAACCAGCAGGCTGGCGGCCTCGGCGCGGCCTTCGGCGACGGCCTGCGTTGCGCGGGTGGCACGGTGGTGCGGTTGGGCACGAAGGCCAATGTGAGCGGCAGTTCGCAGTATCCGCAGAGTGGTGATCTGTCCGTCAGTGTGAAGGCGGGGATTACGCTGCCGGGTACGGTGCGGACGTACCAGGTGTGGTACCGCAATGCTGCGGTGTTCTGCCAGGCGCAGACGTTTAACTTGACCAACGGGCTTGAGGTCCGCTGGGAGCTCTGAGCTCCGGCGATACTGGCCCAGACCAGTGTGCACGCTACCAATCGGCCTTCCTAGCGAAGGTCGATTGGTAAGTGGCTTACGTCCTGCATTGCAGTAAGGAGCAGGACATGCCTAGGCTTGGGTAGCGGCACAGCCTCGATAGGCCATGCAGGAGTTGCCCGCACGGCTACGGAAGTCGTGCACTTGGGACCGACGCTAGGAAGCCGGTTTCGCTCCGTGCACACTGGTCTGGGCCAGTATCACTTAGCGACGCGGTCGCCCACCGCCACCGCTTCCCCTACGCGGCCCGCCCTGCTGTGATCCACCCTGCGGACCACGCTCGCCATGCGGCCCCGACGGCCCGCGCGTCTTACGCGGCTTCCACGGATTCTCCGGAGCCCGCGGCCCCGACGAATACCGCACGCCCGGCCCGCCAGCCGGTGCTGCAGCAGGTCGCTCGTTGCGACCACGCTCCGGGCTTCCCCCCGTCGCCGACTCAGGATTAGCGGCATACTCGGCTTTGCGAGCCTCGGCCCAAGCGCGGCGCTCGGCTTCTAGGCGCTCCACGGTCTTGCGGCGCTCCTCAGCCTGGCGCTCGCGGTCGGCGCGGCGCGCGTCTTCGCGTACTTGGTGGCGCTGGTCGGCGTGCGGGCGGTCGGCGCGTTGCAGGACGGCCGGCGTGCGCATGGACGGAGGGGCTGGGCGGACTTCGCGTGCGGATGCATCCTCGGTGGGTGCGTCCACGCCCTCGCCAAAGTTCGTCGGTGCAGCCGGTTTGCCATGGGCGCCGGGCACCGCGCGAGGAGTACGCGCGCGCTCTTGCTCGCGCCGCGATTGATCATCGATGCGCCCGAGGATGCTCTCGCCACGCGGCAAGCGCATCTTCAAGTGCTTCTCAATCAGCTTGAGGTGCGGCAGGTCGCCGCCTTCCACCAAGGACCAGGCCTTGCCATCCGCATCCGCGCGCGCCGTGCGTCCGATGCGGTGCACATAGGTCTCGGGCTCGTTCGGGATGTCGTAGTTGATGACATGCGAAAGCCCCTTCACATCGATGCCGCGCGAGGCGATGTCGGTCGCAATCAGTGCGCGCACCTTGCCACGCTTGAGGCCTTCCAAGGCGCGTTCACGCGCATTCTGCGACTTGTTGCCGTGAATGGCGGCCGCAGGAATCCCGGCGCGTTCCAAGCGCTTGACCACGCGATCGGCGCCGTGCTTCGTGCGCGTGAACACAAGCGCGTTGATCACTTCGGGACGCTCGAGCAGCTCGACCAGCAAGTCGACCTTCTGCGCCTTATCGACGAGGAAAACTTCCTGCACCACGCGCTCGGCGGTCGACGACGGAGGAGCGACGCTGATGCGCACGGGGTCGCGCAGAATGCGATCGAGCAAGCCCGTCACTTCTTTGGGCAAAGTGGCCGTGAAGGCCAGTGTTTGCCGCTTCTGCGGAATCTTGCTGAGGATCTGCTTGATGGCGGGCAAGAAGCCCATGTCCAGCATGCGATCGGCCTCATCGAGCACGAGCACTTCGAGATCATCAAAGTGCACGAGCCCTTCACGCATGTGATCGATCAGACGCCCAGGAGTGGCGACAAGGATGTCAACTCCTCTTGACAGAGCGCGGCGCTGGGGCTCGTAGCCCACGCCACCGAACACGACCGTGCCCGACACGCCCGAGTGCTTGGCATACGCGGCAAAGTTGTCGCCAATCTGCGTGGCCAACTCGCGCGTGGGACACAGCACGAGGCAGCGCAGCGGCACAGCACGCGGCGCCGAGCCTTTGCCACGCCACAAGCGGTGCAGGATCGGCAGCGCGAAGGCCGCCGTCTTGCCGGTGCCGGTCTGCGCAGTGCCGAGCACATCCCTACCCTCCAAAATCGGAGGAATGGCCTGAGCCTGAATCGGCGTCGGTGCGGTGTAGCCCTTGTCGATGACGGCGCGCACCAGCGCGTCCTGCAGACCCAGTTGTTCAAAGCTCATGTGAGCCGGAGATCGTACCACATCCCCCACACTACTTGGCCTTAATGGCCCCTCGCAGGCGCCGAACCGCATCCTGCAGCCTGCGCCGAGCGCGGTCGAAGGCTTCGCGCACGGCCAGCTCCAGCGTCTCGGCCTCCGAATGTTCGCGCGGCGTGCGCGTCACCGAGACCAGGATGCGCGGCGAATGTGCGCGAATGCGGACCTCATGCCGACGCCCTGTGCGATGGCGGTTGTTGGTGCGCGTGACAAGCACACTACACCCCACCAAGCGCGGCGCGTAGCGCTTCAACTTGATCAGCTCGCGCTCGCACATGCGTGCGATGAGGTCATTGTGCGGCAAGCCGCTGAACGTGACGCGTGAATGTGTCATGAGAATTGGACAAGTGGATTCGAGACAAGGAAAACGGACGACTACAAGGCTTGCGCGAGGCAGGTGACGATGTCCATCGTGGAAACGACGCCGCGCAGCTCGCCTTTCTCGACGACCAAGACACGGTGCACACGATGTGTCTGCATCACGCGGCAGACCGCCACGAGCGTAGCTTCCGGGCTGACAGTGACGATCTCGGCCGTCATCCACTCACCGACTGTCGCGCCCGCAGGCACACCGGTGTTGGCATGATCCATGGACATGAGCTCGTCTTCTTGCGCCTCGTCTTCCTCTACATCCAACCCCGAATTGCGCAACATGACACGCTCGGAGCGCTGACCTGAGAGTTGTGCTGCGACGGAAGCTTCCAAGCGCGCCACATCGCTGAGTGAGAACACTCCCCGCACATGCCGGCCTGCATCGAGCACGGGCGCACCGGCAATGCCGGCTTCCTCGAGCTCGAGAATCGCGTCCTCCACCGAGTCGCCCGGACTCAGCGACAAGACCTCGGTCTCCATCAAGTCTGCGGCGGTGATTCCATCAAGCGGGTGCTTTTCGCGCGGGTGCTTTTCGAGCGGGTGCATGGCGGGGTTACCTCGGGCAATGTGGGAGTAGGTTCGGGATGGGGCTGCGGCGCCGGCCACGACGGAATAGGCCGCGGGGCCGGTTCGGGTTTAGGCGGCACGATTTCGGGCGGGTTGGGTCGCTGGGACACGGGTGGCATCCTCGCCTTGTGGGGGAGAGTTGGGGATGGGCTGGAGGGAGGGAGTGGGGCGCAAGAAGGCCGCAGAAGAGCCACCCCTCGATACTGGCCCAGACGAATGTGCACGAAATGGTGGCCCTGGGAGACTCGGGAGGCCCCCTAGCTAGCCTCGGAACTGGTCTGACTAGTTTCTGACGAGCCTAGAACCGTCGAGGCCTTGGGGGGCTTTGCGACACGCGCCTACGCAAAAATCGCGAGTTTCCAACTCGCAACCCGCACTGCGGGTGCCTTGCAGGCCTGGACCGCGCTTGCAGGGGCCAAAAATCGTGCACACTCAGCGGTGCCAGTATCACCACACGGCACAAAAAAAGGCCGGCGCCTAAGCACCAGCCTCTTGATTGGTAGCGGGGGCAGGATTCGAACCTGCGACCTCCGGGTTATGAGCCCGACGAGCTGCCAGACTGCTCCACCCCGCGACGCGTTGTCGGGGAAGAGTATAGGCGCGACGTGCAGCCGAGTTCAAGGATCCCCTTCGCAATCGCGGAAAATCACACTTCCGCTGGGCACTACGCGGTTTTTTTTCGCAATTCCAGTCACACTTCCAAAGCGGCGTGACCTGTCTCCTGCGACGCCCATGACGACCACCACTAGTTCCTCATCCTCCTCACGCCCCTACGACGACGCCGAGCTGTTGGCCCAAATGGGTTGGTTGCGCCAGATCGCGTCCAAGCTCGTGCAGGATCCGACCCTCGCGGATGATCTGGCGCAACAAGCGTGGCTGGCAGCGCAGCGCGAACCGCGCGCGTGGAGGACACAGGGTGACTTGCGGGCCTGGCTGGCCAGAGTGGTACAGAACATGGCGCGCAACACGGCGCGCAGGGACCGTCGGCGCAAGGAGCTTGAGGCCTACGCGAGCGGCGAGTCGCAGCACGCGCCCGCCACGGATGAGCTGGTGGCCCGGGCGCAGTTGCAAGCCGAGCTCGCGCGCACGGTGCTCGAACTGGACGAGCCGCACAAGAGCGCCATTTTGCTGCGCTTTCTCGACGGACTGACCCACGAAGAAATGAGCGCACGGCTCGGCGTCAGCGCCGACGCGGCCCGCAAGCGCGTCGAACGGGCGCTGCACGAGTTGCGCACGCGCCTCGATGCACGACACAAGGATGAGCGTCGGCAGTGGTTGGCCGCGCTAGTTGCCTTTGTCGATGGCCCCGCGCCGCAAGGGCTGCCTTGGCCTCAGCTCGCGGGTGCTGCTGCGCTGTTGGTCGCCATCGCCGGGCTTGTGCCGTGGATGACTGGCTGGGGAGGTCCCACGCCCGCGGTCCCCGCAGCACCTAGCGCAGGTGCTACGACAACTAGCCCATCCAGCGCACTGCTCCTGAACGCGCCCGCAGATCTCGGCCAAGGATCGGGCGCAACGGAAAGCGGCGCGAGCCTCGCGACCACTGCTGCAACGAGCTTCTGGCTGCGTGAAGCCTCCGGCCTTCCGGCCAGCGGCTACAGCGTGCTATGCCACCACGACGGGGCCTTCGAAGAACCGCTGGTCACCGACGAGGAAGGCCGCATCGCGTGGCCCGCAACTGCACGCCCCACAGCCCTGCTGGTATGGCGCGACGACTATGTGCTGCAGCGCTTGGACGTACCCGCGCCTGAAGCCGAGCAAGTCGCGATCCTTCCGGAAGGCGCGCTGCTTGCAGGCGTCGTGTCGGGCATCACGCCCGGGCGCCCTTGTCATGTACGCTTGACACACGACCGCCCCTCGGAGCGCGTTGCGCAGTTGGGCTTCACCGGCTACGTCAACCCTTACACAGGCACGCTCGAAGCAACACCACCTGCGGCCAGCGGACAAATGCTGGCGCTGGCGGCGGATGGTTCCTTCCGCCTGCGCGGCTTACCCGCAGACTGGAGCGGCCAACTCTATGTGCGCGCACCGCATCTCTGGGCGACTGCTGGATTCGCCGAAGACACCGCTCAAGGTGCGCTCGGCACGGATGCGTACCAGAGCAACATGGGAGGAACGCCCAGCTTGCAGCTGCACGCTCCGCACGCAGACCTTCAGGCCGCAGTGATCTCGCTGCCTTGCGTGCAAGGCAGATTGGTGGAGGGCCTGCAACAAACGCCCGTGTCGCGCGGGCTGTTGGCGCTGGAGTGGAGTTGCCCGCAAGCCGGTGGCCAGATTCCACTCGCGCTCGGTGCCGATGGTCGCTTCTGGTTGCCCATCCTGCCGGCCCTGCGCAGCTGTGGAGATGGCAGCGTGCGAGTCAGCCTGCCTGGGCGCGCATGGTCCCGCAGTCTGGCTGCCGCAGAGCTTGTGGACGGCTACGACTTGGGTGTGCTTGTGCTACCCGAAGTGACTCTATGGCAGCTGCTGGTGGTGGATCAGGACCACAAGCCTCTCGTGGGAGCACAGGTCCATGTTCAGAACACAGAAGACTCACGCCGAGCCTGGAACCAAACGGGCCTAGGCGGCAAGGCTGAGTTCTTGGCGGACCTTGGCACCAACAGCTTGGTGCGTATCGCGCACGAGGGCCATTTGCCGCGGTATGTGCGCACGGGAACCACCGCAGGCAATGCCGGCCCCATCTTGGTGCAATTGGAACGCAGCGCCGCTTTGGAAGTGCGCGCCACGGATGCCAGTGGACGCGACCTGCAAGGAGCCTTGCGCGTGCGCGCTCCCTTGGCTGCGGATCCTGCGCGCGACTGGCGCGACCTCGGCGACTTGGATCCGGAGGCA
>CAIKQM010000139.1 GCA_903829565.1 uncultured Planctomycetota bacterium | reverse complement strand
GACCGTGCCAGTTTGCTTGACACTGCGGGCCTCCTGAGCGGTCGCTTGCAGCAAGGTGATGCGCGTTCGTTGCCCTATGCCGAGCGGTCCTTTGACACAGTGGTCCAGCTATTCACCTCGTTCGGCTACTTTGATCGTCAAGGCGATTTGACGGTCTTGGCTGAGGTCGCACGAGTGTTGGATGGTGACGGTCTGTGGGTCTTGGACCTCATCAACCCCGCGCTGCTGCGTCGCACTCTGGTTCCGCACAGCGTGCGCACGCACGAGGGCATTCAGATCGAGGAGACGCGCGCTCTCGTCGAGGAAGGGCAAGCGGTCCGCAAGGACATCCGCTACACCGACCCCGCGGGTCGCGAACAGCAATGGACCGAGCAGGTGCGCCTGTGGAACGCCGAAGAGCTCGTCGAGCCGGCCCGCCGTGCCGGACTCACGCTCGAAGCCCGCGTGGGCGGGTTCCGAGGCGAGCCTTGGGGCCCTGATGCCCCGCGCCAGCTCCTCGTCTGGCGCAAAGACGCGCCCTAGCAGCAAAACGGGCGGCCATTTCTTTATACTGCCGGGCCGCGTTGTTCCCACAGAACGCGCCTACCACGGAGTCCCCTCGTATGCCCCACAACATCGTTTTCAGCCCGATCGCCGAAGAGTTGGCCGCTATTGCCCGCGAGATCGCGGACAAGCATGTGCGCCCCGCGGCCGCCAAGTACGACAAGGCCCAAGAGTACAACTACGAGGCCGCCAAGGCTGTGGCGCAAGCCGGCCTGTTCAAGACCTTCATCCCCAAGGAGTACGGCGGCCACGGAGCCGGCATCTTGGCGCTGGCGCGCGTGACGGAAGAGCTCGCCAAGGCCGACTCGGGCTTCGGCGTGGCCTTCGCGGTCAACGCGCTCGGCAGCTTCCCGATCCTCGTCGGCGGCACCGAAGCGCAGAAGCAGCACTGGCTGCCGCAGATCGCGCGCGGCGAGAAGTTCGTCGCCTTCTGCCTCTCCGAAAAGTACGCCGGTTCCGACGCCTCGGGTCTGGCCGTGACCGCCGTTGAGGACGGCGACGACTACATCATCTCCGGCGAGAAGAAGTGGACCACGAACGGCGGCGTCGCCGACATCTACTCGGTCTTCTGCGTCACCGATCCGACCTCGAAGTCGCGCCGCATCAGCGCCATTGTGGTCGAGAAGGGCACGCCCGGTTTCACGGTCAAGAAGGTCGAGAACAAGATGGGCATCCGCTGCGTGCCCGTCGTCGAAACGCACTTTGACAAGGTGCGCGTCCCGAAGAAGAACCTGATCGGCGAGAAGCCGGGCATGGGCTTCAAGCACGCCATGATGACGCTCGACCTCGCGCGTCCGGGCGTCGCCGCCCAGGCCGTGGGCGCCGCGCAGGGCGCGCTCGACCTCGCCAACGTCTACTCGAATCGCCGCGTGCAGTTCGGCGCGCCGATTTCGAGCCACCAGATGGTGCAAAAGATGATGGCCGACATGGGCATGAAGACCGAGGCCGCCCGCTGGTTGGTCTACGCCGCTGCCGCCGCCGCCGACGCGCAGGCTGGCAATGTCAGCAAGATGGCCGCGATGGCCAAGTGCTTCGCCACCGACGTCGCCATGGAGGTCGCCACCGACGCGGTGCAGGTCTTCGGGGGCTACGGCTTCATGGAGGACTACCCGATCGCGAAGTACTTCCGCGACGCCAAGATCCTCCAGATCTACGAAGGCACCAACCAGATCCAGCGCATGGTCATCGCGCGCAGCCTGATCAAGGACTGCGCCGAGCTCGACCACCTCAAGCCGTTCATTCCGACCGAGGTCCAGCAGACCTACCGCGCCGACCTCGCGCCGATCGGCAAGAGCTAGGGACTGGCTAGGGGCTGGCTAGGGGCTGGCTAGGGGCTTTCCACCAAGCGAACCAACCCCGCCGCGACGAGCGCGTAGCCGTCGCGGTTGGGGTGGTAGCGGTCGCCGCGCAGGAAGAGTTCGGCGGGCGGGGTTTGGGCGAGGGCTTGGTCGCGGAACGTGGCGGCCAGGTCAAGG
>CAIKQM010000138.1 GCA_903829565.1 uncultured Planctomycetota bacterium | reverse complement strand
TGGTACGCGCCGACCAAGAAGAAGCCCAGGTAGTAGGGCTCATTGGTCTTCAGCGGGTGCAGCTCCAGCGTGCGCTTGACATCGCGCAGGTCGATGAATCGATCGACCTTGCCGTCCGAGTCGCACGTGATGTCCGCGAGGATCGCACGGCGCGTCGGTTGCTCGTTGTGGCGATGCAGCGGCAGCACCGGGAACAACTGGTGGATGGCCCAGCTGTCCGGCAGCGACTGGAAGAGCGAGAAGTTGAGGAAGTACGTGTCCGCCATGTCGCGCTCGAGGTTGGCGAGATCATCGGGCACATAGTCCAAGGTGCGCGTGATGCGCAGGATCTTCTCGCAGGTGCGCCAGAAGTAGTCTTCCACGCGCGCGCGCTCTTCCATCGAGATCTGACCCACGTTGAAGAGCACCATCGCTTCGTCGCGGATCTGGAACGCGTCGTGGTAGCTCTCCTGGTAGTTCTTCGCGGTCACGTTCTCGTGCACCGAGTGGAAGTTGTGCACGAGTTCGTGCTCTTCCTCGGTCGGCTTCTGGGGCAAGCCCTCTTCGGTGAAGTCGGTCGTGCCCAAGACTTCGGTGACCAGCACCGCGTGGTGAGCCGACAAGGCGCGACCGGACTCGGTCACGATGGTCGGTTGCGGGATGCCGGCTTCGGCGCAGGCTTGCTGCAAGTGGTACACGACGTCGCGTGCGTACTCTTGCATCGAGTAGTTCATCGACGACTCAAAGTTGGTCGAGCTGCCGTCGTAGTCGACGCCCAACCCGCCGCCGCAGTCGAAGTACTCGATTTTGCAGCCCATGCGGTGCAAGCCGACCAAGGTGTAGGTCGCTTCGCGCAAGGCGTTCTTGAGCGAGCGAATCTCGGGGATTTGAGAGCCCAAGTGGAAGTGGAGCAGCTTGACGCACTCGGCCAGGCCTTCCTTCTTCATGCGCTCGACCACCATCACCATTTCGCGCGTGGTGAGGCCGAACTTCGAGCGGTCGCCGCCCGACTCCTGCCAGCGGCCGGCGCCCTTGCCGGACAGCTTGCTGCGCATGCCGATCGAGGGCTTGATGTCCAAACGCCTTGACACGGACAGGATGGCATCGATCTCCGAGTACTTCTCGACGACGAGGATCGGCGTGATGCCGAGCTTGGTCGAGAGCAGGGCCATCTCGATGTACTCTTCGTCCTTGTAGCCGTTGCAGATCATCAAGCTGGAGTGACCAGCGAGCAACGCAATGACCGCGATCAGTTCCGGCTTGGAACCGACCTCAAGGCCCATGCTGTGGTTCTTGCCTTCCGACAGCAGCGCCTCGACGACATGGCGCTCTTGGTTGACCTTGATCGGGAACACGCCGCGGTAGGGGGCTTCGTAGCCGAACTCCTTGCGCGCGCTGTTGAAGGCGTCGTTCATGGCGCGCACACGCGCGCGCAGGATGCCGTCGAAACGCAACAGGATCGGCGTGTTGACACCGCGGCGCAGAATCTGCCCCAGCAGTTCATACATGTCGATGCCGGGGCGGTGCGGGCGCTCAGGCCCCTCCGGCCGCACTTCGACGTTGCCGTTCTCGTTGACGCGGAAGAATCCGCAGCCCCATTTCTGGACGTTGTAAAGGTTGTCGCTGTCCGCGTGGGTCCACTTGGCCATTGAAGGCATTGACTCCGGAGCTATGTCGCGTCTGCTGGCAGTTAGTCTGGGTGGGGAAAGACTTGCGCGGAGTGTAGCGGATTTGCGCGTGAGCGGTGCGCCAATCAACTTTTTCAGGTCAGCAACGGATTGCGGTGCGCACAGCGCTCAGTCCCTGCGATGGCGCTGAGGCGCTCGAAGAGCTCATCGGGTGTGGGTGTGTGCAGCCACGCTTCACGCGTCGGCGTGCACAATCCACCTGCAGTCCAGTGCACCAAGAGCTGCTTCAAGCGGCCGGCCACGCCCTTTTTGGACGGTTCGCCGGTGGCAAAGAGAGCTTCGGCGTAGTCGAGCAGGAACCGAGCTGCGTCCTGTGCAGCCACCTGTGCACCCGTGAAGATCCACGGATCGCCTAGAGCTGCACGCCCGATCATGGCGTACCGGCAACCGGTCTCGCGGCGTAGGCGTTCGAGGTCGGCGTGCGTGTTCACGCCACCATTGCCGCAGACGGGAATGGACACGGCTTGGACGGCGCGTGCGATGCGCGTCCAGTCGACCTCGTCGCAGTAGGCTTCGGCGCGCGTGCGGCAGTGGATGGTCAACATCCAAGCCCCACCTGCTTCGATGGCGCGCGCCAGGTCTTCGACGCGCGACGCATCGTCAAAACCAGCGCGAATCTTGCCAGTCACAGGATGGCCCGGTACGGCTTTGACCACGGCGGCCACCGTGCGTTCCAGTTGACGCGGATCCTTGAGCGCTGCGGAACCGGCACAACCGCGCAAGGCTCCCTTGGCGGGGCAACCAAAGTTGAGATCGATGACCGGCGCGCCCGCTTGGGCGGCGTGCTGGGCGCTGGCGGCAAGGGCTTCTAGGTCAGCACCCATCAGTTGCAGAGCGACAGGTTGCGCAAAGCGGCGCGTGCCGAGGTGGCGTCGCATCACCTTGACAGGCACCGGCGTGTCGATGACACGCACGAACTCGGTGCAGGCACCGCCCAAGGTGTGCGCTGCGTTGCGGGCCAACACCAAGTCGCGGAAGGACGGAGCGGTGACGCCCTCCATGGGGGCCAACAACCACGGTCCGGTGTAGGGCAAGGCGCGAGTCATCTGTCCCTGTCAGGGTATCATCCGCTTGCACGACGACACCGCATGCACGCGCGCTCCGCAACACCTCGACGCTTGGTTTGGCTGCTGGGAGCGGGCCTTGTGTGTCTG
>CAIKQM010000137.1 GCA_903829565.1 uncultured Planctomycetota bacterium | reverse complement strand
TCCTTGGTGTCGACCGGCTGACGCGCGTCGGTAGGAATGGTCAACACCAACGGCTTGCGCGGCGCCACATCGGCCAAGTAAGGCGCGATGGTCTTGTCGGCATCGTTCCAACCACCTGCCTCGGTAGATCGGCCGGCGTACGAGTCTTGCAGTGCGAAGGCGAGAGCAAGCTGGGTGTACTCGCGGCGCACAACCTTGGTACCCAGGTCCAACTCCAGCGCGCGCAAATTGAGCAAGACCGGCAGTGCGTCCTTGCGACAAGCGTAGACCGACTTGGCCAGCAGCGGATCGCTCTCAATCCACGCCAAGAAATCGCGCGGCAGTTCGATGCCCTCGGCGCGTGCGGCGGTCAAAACACTGGTACGGGCCTGCGACAGCTGTGCCGCGACGCGTGCGTCAAGTTCACCAGCAAAGGCTGGTCCGGCCAGCGTCAGGAGTGCGAGGGCAGCAGCGATGCGCATGCTGCCAGTCTACTTCAGATCAAGTGCCCTTGCTGCGTCAGCGGAGGACGGCCAGGGTCCAGAGTCCACATGCGCACCAGCGTGCGCGGAGCACGCGGATCATCTGTGAAGGCGGTGCGATTGTGCGCGATGCTGCGATTGTTGACCCACAACATCTCACCACGCTGGAGCGTGAACGACAGCACGAAGCGTTCATCACCCAGCAACGCGTCCAAACGGTCCAGGGCATTGGTCTCCGCCGCCGCCAAGGGCTCACCGATCAACTCATGCGCCCGCTCGATCCAATAGCGCATGTAGCGGAAGGTCAACGCACCATGGTGCGCGTCGAAGCGAAAGATCGGGAAACGATTGGCGCGGATGCTATCGAGGTTGCGCTCCGTGCCTGGCGTGACCACATCGCGCGCATAGTCTTTGTACAGCAACGGCAGCACATCCGGGGCTACACGCCGCAGCTCTTCGTGCACATTCACGGCGCTGGTGGCCAGGGATTCACCACCCTGCACGGCAGGTTGTAAGCACAACAAGCCCACATGATCGGGCTCTACATCGCGCGCACTGCTGTCGGTATGGAACGAGGTCGCTTCGCGTGTCATAGACACGGGTACAGCACTCGTCTTGTAGTCTTCACCGCGGTCCTTGACATCAAACAGACGACCGTAGTTGCCGAGCGCGGGCCCAGTACCCAGACCCGTGGCCAAGTACGCGAGGCGCAACGTCGCATCATCAAGACCGGTGACACCCAGACCGACCACGCGCGCAATACCGGTACCGCGTTGCAGCTCGGCGCGCACGCGCTCGCCCAAGCGCACAAGTGCCGGCACTGCCACGGCTCCTTGCTCGTACTCTTGCTCGGGCTGCGCACGGGTGCGCGCCCACTCGGCAAGGCGCAGTGCATCACGTCGTTCTTCCACGCCCACTTGCAGCGTCCAGCGCAAATCCTCGTACATCCGCGCTGCAGTCCACGCATTGCGGGACAACGCAACAGGTGCAAGCGGGTGCTGGATGCGCTGCATGGGGCTCATCTGCGTAGCTCAAACATCACATGGAGTGGTTGGTCCTTCAACGGGCCGAAGAACCGCGGATCGAGGCGCAAGTGCTCTTCCGTCGCGCGGAGCTCCGTGACTTTGGGCATGGTCGCGAAGCCGGCGGCGCGCAGGCACTCAAAGTAATCAGCGAAGGTCTTGTGCACACAGCGCACCGGCACATCGACACCATCGCGGCGCCAGATGCGGCCTTCGAACAGCACGTTGCGACCGCTGAAGTACCCGTGCGCGCCACGATCAAAGTAGAAGGGCTCTTCCTTGGCGCGCAAGAACGGCAGCGAAGGATGCGGCACGGTGTAGATGAAGCGACCGTCCGGCTTCAGCGCGCGAAAGGCCGTTTGCATCACACGCTGCATCTGGTGCGTGTCGAGGTAGTTGAACAGGAACACCGCGATGGCAAGGTCGAACTGGCCTTCGCCGAGTTGCAGATCGCTACTGGCGTCGCCCACGCGGTACTCGATGCCCAGGGGCTGCGCAGTTTCGGCTTCACGCGCCTTCTCGATCATGCCGGCCGAGATGTCATAGGCGAGCACCGAATGCGTGCCTTTCGCCGCCAAAGTGCGCGCGACATAGCCTTCGCCGCAACCCAGATCGAGCACGCGCAAGCCCTTCAGCGGCTCGCAAGCCGCGAACACGAACGGTCGCGCCGTGTAGTCGGACAGCAGCACCGGTTCGTTGCGCGCCCAGTTGCCCGCCGCGCGATCGTAGATGGTCGAAGTGGCCTCGCTCACGCGCGCGCCTCCTCGCCCAAGCCGAAGGCGCGTTCATGCAAGAAGTCCCAGAAGCTCGCGCGCAAGAACAGCGCCTTGCGCATGCCCCGCTCGAGACCGCGGCGGCCTTCTTCGGTGCGCGCCAAGTCCACAGCGATCTGCTTCAAGGTCTCTTGATGCGCGTCGTCCACATCGACGTGTAAAGGGAAAAAGACAGTAGCTTGGGGCGGCAAGTCCACGCGCTCGAGCGCCGCCACGAAGTGCGCGTAGATAAGGCTGACGACAGTCTCCGTGCCGAGCCCCAACGCACCGACCGCTTCGGCCGCGGAGCCGTGCGCCATCGTGTCGTAGAACAGCTCGCGCCAGCAGGTGACCTCGATGCCGTCGATGCCGAAGTCCCCTTGCAAGCCGAGCGACTCGCGGAAGCGACGGAACAGCTCGGGGTGCGGCACACCCACGATCCACTCGCGCTTCACACCGCGCGACTCCAGCAGCGCGAGCTCCTCCTCGTGATAGTCACCCGACTCCTCGACAAGGTTCTGCAGCAGGGCCTTGCGATGCGGCGCAGACTCAAGCCGTGAAATGGTCGCCGTCAGGTAGCGCGGGAAGTGCGCCGAATAGCCGTAGTAGTGGCGGGCAAAGTCGGTCAGCGCCTGGCGCGTGTCCGGCAGGGCGCCCGTAGCCAACGCCTTCAGGTAGGGATGGCGCACCGCGCGGTGCCGACACGCTTCGGCGGTCAGCATCTCGACATAGTGATGTGCGGAGATGCTGTTCCGGGCCGTGGGGTCTACGGCGGCTTGGAAAGCGGTGACTGTCGGGGACTGTGTCGAGGCCTGGGCCATGCGATGGACCATTTGCGATTTGCTAGGGAAGTGCGCCTGACTGCGAAAAGGAGCCACCCAAGGTCGCGTGACCTCCGGAGACTACCGCGCCTCTTCAGGATTCGGGAGGCCCGTCCGTGGAACGGATTCCCAAAAATGAGGTGTGCGGGCAGTGTGAGCGGCAGCTTGCATCCGGTTGGACGACAGGGCCGCGGGTGCAGAATCACCGAATTTCCCGTATGGCACCGGCGGACGATCAGGGGAATCGCAGGACTAGGCGAGTATCACAAGCGCTGCTCCTTCAGCCACTTCCCAAGCTCAATCGTGAACACCTCCCCATCTCGCCCCACCAAATGCGACCCATCCGAAGTCCCAAACCGATCCCCACTCCCAAACCCATCTAAATACGGTAGCCCCAGCTCCGCACACATCTCACGCCACAGCCTCGGATCAAACTCGCGGTCCTCCACCATTTCCAGCTTGGACATCACAGGCAAGCGTACGCAAGCGATGCGATAGCCACGCTGTTGCAGGCGGGCGAGATTGGTGCGCAAGCGTTGGTACCCGGCGAGGCGTTCGGGCTTGTGTTGGGCAAGCAGATCGATGTAGACGCCGACTTGGCGTTCGGGTTCGATCGCATCGAGTTTGGTCCAGGTCTTGTAGTACGACGGGTCGATGGGGCGCAGCCATTGCTGGCGAGTCACGTCGACGGAGCCATCGAGTTGATCGTCGAGACGCATCATCCAGGTCTTGGAGCGCTCGCGGTCGAGGAGTACCTGCATGCGCGGTAGCGGTGGCGTGTAGAGCGCTGCGGGTGTCAAGCAAACCAGCAGGGTGCGGGGCGGGAGAGAGTCGACGGCCTCGAACAGCAGGTCGTATTGGCCGAAGCCGTACCAGAGCACGGCGGCGGGGCGCTCGAGGTCGCGTTCCAGCCAGCGCAGGGAGATGGCGGCGGAGGCGCGGCTGTCGCCGACTACGAGCAGGGCATCCGCGCTAGGGTTGCCGTCGACTTGGACGAGCGCGTTGGCGCTGGGCAGTTCCGTGAGCCAGCGCCGCGGTGCGGGGTCGAACTTGACGATGCCGGACGGGCGATCAACCGGGAACATCAGCAGCCAAACGGCAAAGCACAGCAGGGTGCCTAGCAAGGTCCAGACAATGGGTAGAGGCGAGCGATGGGACGGGTGCATGGTCAGAACTGGAAGTAGAGGAACGGGGACCCTTCGCCGCGGTCAATCAGGCACAGCAGCACGATGTACGCGATGCTGAGCGCCACGCGCACCTGTACGGTTTTCTTGACAGCCCACCACTCGTTTGTGGCTTGGCCTACGTGCAGCAGGACGATCGGCAGCAAGAAGAGCAGATGAGGAGTGGCGAGCAGCAGACTTGTTTGGCTCAAGCCATCGCGCCCCAAGCTCAACGGGGCGAGCCACATGCTGGACACCAGCGCATTCGCTGTCGCGAAGTCGGCAGCCCGGAAGTACACCCACGCGGTGTGCACCAACGCATAGACAATGGCGATGCGCACCAAGCGCAGAGGCAGTTGGCTGAAGCTAGTCAAGGGCCACGAACCAACCTTGTTGCGGCCGTCCAAGCCCAGCATCTTCTCGACGGCCAGACCCACGCCATGGATCCCGCCCCACAC
>CAIKQM010000136.1 GCA_903829565.1 uncultured Planctomycetota bacterium | reverse complement strand
GGCTCGGCTCCTTGCCGCGCTTGCGCAGCCACGGGTACACGATGAAGTTGTTGAACGGGATGATCAGCATCACGAGCGCCGGGTTGAGCGCTTGCATCTGCGCTGGGCTGAACCACGTGGGCTTCGTCATCGCGTCGGCTTGGAAGACCCATGTCGACGCCTTTTGGTCGAACAACGACCAGAACGGCGTCACGAGCGCGAAGATCACCAACACGCGCAGCACCGAGCGCACGCCGTCGACAGCTTCGTCGGGGTGCTTGCCGCGCGCGTTGTCGAGCTCCATCCACGCGCCGAGCCCCACGCCGAACAGCACGAGCACCAAAGCCAAGCACAGCGCGATCACGATCTTCCAACCGAGCACCCAGATCATCGCGATCGAAGCCAGCGCCAACACGCAGCCCGTGATCGCGAGCGCGAGACCTGGCGTTACGCCGCCGCGAGCCATCAACGCCGTGCGGATGACATTCGAGAACGAATGCGGATCCGGCGGCGCGGGCGGGACCTTCACATAGCGCTTGCGGCCGGCCCAGAAGAACACGGTCGCGATCAACATCAACACGCCCGGGATGCCGAACGCGACCGAAGCCGCCGGCCAGCCCCACCATTCCGCGGGCCCTGCGCCCTGCAACAGCTTGGGCATGAACAGCGACGCGAAGAACGAGCCGAAGTTGATGATCCAATAGAACGCGTCGAACGCGACCTTGGCGAGTTGCTTGTTCGATTGGTCGAACTGGTCGCCCATGAAGGTCGACACAAGCGGCTTGATGCCGCCGGACCCGAGCGCGATCAAGAACAGTCCGGTGTAGAAGCCCGTCGGCTCGTGCTCGTAGATCGCGAGCAACGCATGCCCGATGCAGTACACCACCGACACCCACAGGATCGTCAGGTACTTGCCGAAGAAGCGATCCGAGATCCATCCGCCGAGCAGCGGGAAGAAGTACACGCCCGCCACGAAGACGTGGAAGATCTCCTTGGCTTCGCTCTGCGCTTCCGCCGCCGGCAACGTTGCAAAGAACGTCGACGCGAGGAAGATCGTCAGGATGTTGCGCATCCCGTAGAAGCTGAAGCGCTCGCAACCCTCGTTCGCGATGATGTACGGGATCTGCCGCGGCATGCGGGGCGTTTGGGAAGAACTCATCGCGCGCAACTGTAGCGCAGGGGGGTCGTGTCTGCCGAGGGGGTAACCGCTCTAAGATTGCGCAAGCGCAGCTTGTCTGCACGGTTCCCGCCAGAACTTACATGACCAAAGGACTGTGAAGTTCGCTTGACAGGGGAGTTAGCGTGAGCTCCCGGTCGGTCGGCCGTTCAGCAGCTTTCGTACTTCCAATGGCGCGACTTGCCTGCGGCGATCCATTCGATTGCTTGCTCGAGGCGCGCCAAGCGCGTGGTGTCGCGCTTGGCCCCGGTGATCCAATCGATGTACTCGCGCCGCTTGCCCGGTGTGAAGGCATGGAAGTGCGCGGCTGCGGCCTTGTTGAGTGCAAGCGCACGCTCCAAGTCTGCGGGAACTTGCGCTTCCGGCTTCGGCACGGAGCGCTTCATCGCCGGCTTGTCTGACAATGCAAGCTCGGCCGCCTTCTTCATCAACTTCTTCATCGCTGCCGCGCTTGGAACCTCCGAGAGGTCGACGAGCCGCTCGCGGTGGATGCCACCCACGCCGACCTTGCTCTTGCCGAGCTTCGCAAGCTCGACCTGCATGTCCTTGTGCCAGAACCCGAACACGCAATGCGCCTTGAACGCACCCATGCCGCACAAGAGCTTGCCCTCATGCGTCCAACTCGGGCTGTTCCACTTGAGTGTCTCCTCCAGCTCGACGCCGCTCGCCAGCACGCGTTCGCGGATCGCATTCAAGATCGGCTGCGCAAACGGCGCGGCCTTCGCGATGTAAGCGTCAACCTTCGGGTTCTTCGCATTGGCCATCGTCGTTCCGCTTTCTTCGAAGCAACTTCGCCGCGTTGGGACTGCGCGTCAAGCTTGTCCCCAAACGGAGTCTGCACATTGACAGAAATGGGCCGGCTGGCGAGCATCCAACGTGACTCGCCTCCAACAGATGCCTCGCACCATGTACACGAAGCTCTTTGCCTACACAGTCGCCCAACTTGCTCTCGTCGCGGCTGCAGCTGCTTCGACGTGGACTGTCGACGACAACGGCGGCGCGGGCGTGGACTTCACGGATATCCCGTTAGCGCTCGCCGCTGCACAGCCGGGCGATGTGGTGGTCGTGCGTCCCGGCACGTACAGCTCATTCACGCTCTCCAAGGGCGTGGCGGTGCTCGGCCAAGCCGGCGTCATCATCAACGGCACGGCGACCATTGCAGGCGTTCCTTCTGGCCCGCGTGCGTCGTTGGTGCGCCTTGAGATGGGCGCGTTGGTGATCGCGAGCTGCGCCGGGCCTGTGATTGGCGATGATTTGGATGTGCGGCCCTCTGGGGTCGAGGGCGTCAGCATCACCAACAGCGCCGATGTGCGTTTGCGGCGGCTCGATGCGCGCTTCAACTCGATCAGCTCCTCAGGCACGGCCGTGGTCGTGCAGTCGTCGCGCGTCGAGATCACTGACTCGCTCATGTATGGCCCGACCGGCACCAGCCAGATCGGCGATTGTTGCGGCGGTGCGAGCGGCGGCTCTGCGTTGCGCATCAACGCTGGTGCCGATGTGCATGTCGCGTGCAGCACGCTGCGCGGAGGTGATGGTGGTGATGCCGCGACGTGGGCTAGTTTTCCTGCGGGCGATGGCGCGCCCGCGATCGTCATCACAGCTGCTAACGCACGGCTATTGTTGACCGGCGTTGCAAGCAACATCGTGCAAGGTGGCGCGCAGGGCCTCGGTTTGAGTTGTGCCGAAGACGGCCGCGACGCGCCTGCGTTGCGGCTGGAGGCGGGCTGGGCGCGGGTTAGCGGGGCTACGCTGCTTGGACGCACCAGTGCGTGCGGCGCGATCACGCCAGCGAGCGCGCTGTATGCCGGCGTGTTGGAGCAGCCGAGCCCAGCGGACCCGTCGTTGTCGCTGCCCGTCGCGACGCCGCCGGGCGCGAGTGTCGCGTTCACGCTGAGCGGTCCTCCGGGCGCCGCAGCGCGCTTGCGTCTTGGTCGCCAGCCTGTGGTGCTTGATCTGCCCGACGCGATCGAGGATCGCCTAGTCTTCCCGCTGCGCACCTACGACCTCGGCGTGTTGCCGCCAACGGGCACTGCGACCTATGCCTTCCATGTGCCTAGCGCGCTTGCGGATGGCTTCCTGATCGTGGCGCAAGCCAGCACAGTCAGCAGCGGCGAGGTGCGCCTCACGCAGTCCGTGCCGCTGGTGGTGCACTGAGCTACTCGCGCTGGGCGAGTGAACCTGAGTGCACAGCACATTGCTCGAGGCCCCAAGCTAACCATTCATCAAGCGTAGGTGGTTGTGACGAGAGCAACGACGAGCGAGGGGAGAGGCTATGGACTTCTGCTGCGAGAGTGC
>CAIKQM010000135.1 GCA_903829565.1 uncultured Planctomycetota bacterium | reverse complement strand
GGAGGAACTATGTGCGGCAGATCACGAATCGGGACAGGTGGAACTCACCGGCGAGTGTGCTGGGGATCGAGGCGCGAAGGCTGGAGTTGCATGAGGTGCTCCTCAAACGACAGTTCGGCCCGTGGTGCAAGAAGCCGGGCTATGGGCGGTTCGTCAGCCAAACTTGACAAGGTCAAGGAAACCTGACATCCGAAAAGAGAGGGCCACGGAGAGATCCGCAGCCCTGAGTTTGCACACTGGTCTGGGCCAGTATCACCATTGAGAGCGCAAGTACCCCGCCCGCTCATCCGTCACCCGCACCCCCCTCACCCCCCCCGCCTGCATCCCAAACTCCACCAACTCCCCCGCCTCAAACCTCATACTCCCCACCACAACCCCATCCACCCGCACCCACTCAACCACCAAGCCCCCGCCCTCCACCACACGCTGCATGGCAGTGACTTGCGCACGTGCGCGCGTTGTGGGCTCGTAGAGCTCGAAGGTCTCTTTCGGGCCAGAGCCGGCTCGCACGGCCTCGATGGCTTCTAGGGGAAAGAGGGTGCCGGTGCGGTCCCAAGCACCGCGCTGGGTGTCGCCGGGATCCCAGGCGCGCCAGGTTAAGCGGCCGTCGAGGGTGCGTTCGGCGTGCAGGCTGGAGCCTTTGGGGGTCAGCTCGCGCCAGGACATGCGCCAGCCGAGGGAGTCGCGGGTCTCGACGTGGCGTACTTCGGTGATGCCGCCGGTCGGACGAGGCCACTCGTAGACGCGCTCGAGCGCGAGGACCCCGTTGGTTTCGCGGCGGTGTTCGGTGCAGAGGCCTACGGGGGTGCGGCCGTCGAGCAGGACGAAGGTGTGCGTCGTGGATGTACTGCCTGCGTGTGCGGGCACTAGGGCGAGCACGAAGGGCGCGACCAGCCTGCAGAGTCCGGACATCCTGAGCATGTCACGTGTATCGGTCGCAGAGGCGCATCTTCCTGAAGGCCAGCAGGGCCAGACCCAGTAGCAGGCCGAGCCAGCCCATGGGCACCCAGAACGGAACTCCTAGGGAGTCGGCCTCCACCCACAACAGATGGCGCATGTGGCGAGCTCGCTCGGGCGGGAGTAGCGAGGCAAAGCTGTGGATCTTGCCATCAGCATCCGTTGCGTCAGGACTGAGCTGCGCCACGGCCAGTTGGGGCACGGTCACGAGCGGTGCGCTACGCCAATCCACCATCGCTGCTTGGAACAGCTGTTCATCGGTCGAGCCGTGATGGTGTGCTTGGCCGCGTTGGTGCTCCAGCGCGAGAGCGTGCCAGGTCGCACTGTCAACGGCCATCCACGGCACATACGCCACCACACTCACACACAACCAAACCTGCAACACGCGTCGCGCCAGAGGCTGCACAGCATCGAAGAGCAAGGCCAACGCGGGCCACACGAGCACCACTGCGGCCAGCACATAGCGCGGACCAGGTGCATGAGCACCATGCCACGCCACCATGCTGCACACAGGTAGACCCACCGCGAGCGCGGCTGCAAGCACCACCACCAGCTCGGTGCGCCGCTGCGCGCGCACCAGCCACCATCCGGCTAGTGCCAGCAACACACCGCTCGAGTACCACACAAGTCCGCGTCCGCTGGAGAACCACAACTTCCAAGCACCCTCCCAAGGTGCAAGTGCGAAGAAACCGCCGGCAAATACGGCGCCATAGCCGAAGTCCAGTGCTCGACCGCTGCGCGCGACATTGGCTGAAAGCACCACAGCCATTGCAGCCAAGGCACACACACCCAGCTGACGCGCCGCAACTAGGCGCTGTGGTGCAGACCACACCACCACCACACCGATGATGGCCGCTGCGGGAGCCAACTGCACTCGCGTGCTGACCGCGATTGCCAGGCAAGCACCCAGCCCCCACCAACTGGGTGCAGCGCCCAGCGCTTGGCGCGCGCGTTGCGCATAGAAGCGCTCCATCGCCCAAGCCAGCGCTGCTGCAGCAGGAATGTCGGACAACATGCCCCGCGACAGGGGCGCTACGAACGTGCCCAAGGCCAAGCCCACAGCCGCACAGCACGCTGCACGCCGCGAGGCCCGCAGGTGGCGCGCACTCAAGTACAGCGCGGCAGCAAGAGCTGCGCTGTACAGCGGATTGGACAAGCTCGTTGCAGCATGCTCCCACCACTCACTGCGCGCCACACCGTCAAGCACACGCTCGGCATGCGGGCCGGCCAACCCAGGAGTTGCAGCAGCAAGCGCCGCGCCCAGCACATACAACGGCACGAGCAGCAGCGCCTGTCCCGGCGCATACCAACCGCGCCAGCCACCATCGGGGCCCTGCACGAGCGGAAAGGCTCCCGGCGCCGCTTGTCCAGCAAACTTGACAAGCTCCTGCGCCTCAGGTGTGCCCTGCACGGCGGTGCTGTGCGCACGCACCATGGCGCTCGCCGTTTGGTGGGCAATCTCTGCGTCGACCACATCAGGAATGCCCTGCGCAAACAGGGAGAACCACGCCGCCAGCACGAAGAACAGACCTGCCGCGCACCATCGATCACTCGCCTGGGTCGCAGCAGCGTTCATGACACCTGCAACCTCATGGCTGGCTCACGGGCTTGAGGTGCGGCGGGAACGGCCGGCGTGCTTCGCGCCAGCGTTTGATAACCCCTTGCAAGCGAGCCACAACCTCGGGATGCGCGTCCGCGTAGTTCTGCGCAGCGCTGGGATCGCGGGTCAAGTCCTGCAACCACAACTCGGGCGTCATCGCAGCACTGTCCGGCAAGCCCCGCACGCGCCGGCGCAACGGATTCCAGATCAAGCGCCATTGCTCATCGCGCACGGTGAAGACGCGATCGTAGGCACACACCACAGCAGCACGCGGCGGCAATTGCGTGTCGTGCTCTGCCAACAACGAGCGCTGCACAGCCCCGGGTGGACGTTCCCAGTCGAACCAATCGCACACGGTGCCCACCACATCCACAAGGTCCACGAGGTCCGCACGCACGCGCGCTCCCGGCACCGTCGCTGGATGGTGCACGAGCAACGGCACACGCAAGCGCGACTCATGCAGTGCCGGCACGGCACCGCTGTAGCCTTGCTCCCCGAGCAAGAGCGGTCCCACACCACAGAGAATGAGCCCCGTGCGCGGCCACAGCTCCGCTGTTTCTGCACCGCGCTGGAATGGGTCGTAGCAAGTCTCAAGGAAACGAGCGAGGCGTGCGCACACAAGCCACGCCGCTCGATCGTAGGCGAGCCGCGGATCATGGTCCGCAACAGCGTCGGCTGCGGGCAGCTCTGCAAAAGTAGACGGCGGTCGCAAAGGCTCCACACCTTCAACTTCCGAAGCGCGATCCTCCACGTCACCTTGCGCAGGTCCGGCTAGATGCACCCATACGAAGCTGCGCTGCTCTGCTCCTGCGTCACGCGCCAACAACCAATCCCGCGCAGCCACCAACGTCGCATGATCATCCGCGTGGCTGCTGAAGGTAACGAAGCCTTGCTCCAATGCTGGGGCCAGCGGACGCGCACCGGTGGTGACAAAGGCTGCGGTGACGAAGCCCTCGGCACGCGCAAGCTCCGCAAGTGTGACCTGCTGACCCGGCAGGAGCTCTGTGTCCTGTTCTAAGCCCACTTCCAAAGGCGGCTTGCCACACCACAACGCACCCAGCGCGGGCAACACAGCCGGCGAGGAAGCATAGGCCGAAGCCCACGAAGTACCGCCATACGCCAAGTCATCCAACGTCCATGCGCGCAGCTCTGCGCGTTGCTCGGCACCTGCTGCCGGCCCGCTGACCGAGCGTCCAGTTCCCTTGACAGTACCTGCCAGCCAGCTGGCTGTATCGGCGCGCAAGCCCTCGACCGTCACGATCAACGCGTGCAGCGGTCTCTCCGGCGCGCGCTGCGAGTCCGCCTGCGAACCACAAGACGACAAGACCAGCGCCAACGCGCCACCTGTCCAGTACATGTGACAGCGCCTGTTCATGCACTCGATCCTGCATCGAGGGGCGCAACACACTGGGCAACAACCCACTGCGCATAGCGCGCCTCGACCTCCACGGGGTCGAGCACGATCACTTCAGGCAACTCGTAGGGATGCAAAGCGCTCAAGCACTCCTGCAAGCGCCCCAACGAAGCCTGCGAGCACTTCAACACGACTTGGCACTCCGCTGCTTCCTCGAGCACGCCTTGCCAGCGATAGATGCTCGTCGCGCCCGGCAGGATCGTCCCGCAGGCACACGCCCCGGCCTCCACGAGGCCGCGGACGATGCGTCGCGCCACCTCGAGATCAGGGGCCGTGGTCAGCACGAGGCGCACCTCGTCACTCATGCTGAAAGCCTAGCAGGCGCCACGCCCAGACCCCACGGTTCGCCTTAGATCTCAGCGCATCTCGCCGCTAGAGTGGTGGCCGCGCATCCCCCGCGCACCAACCCAATGGGCCTGTTCACTCGCGCCGTTCTCGCTGTCCTGCCCCACGTCCCCAAGCCGATCATGCGGCGCATTGCAGCGCGCTACATCGCCGGCGAAACGCTGGACGAGGCACTGCAACGCATCACCCAACTTCAAGCTAGCGGCTACACCACCGTGCTGGATGTGTTGGGCGAGGGCATCGCCGATGAGTCGCAAGCGCGTGCAGTCGCCAAGGCCTACTGCGAGGCCGCCACCGAACTCGCGCGCCGCAAGCTGGACGCCTATGTCTCGGTGAAGCCCACGCATGTGGGGCTCTCGATCGACGAGAACCTCGCCTACGAGTTGTATGCGCAGATTGCAGCGCACTGCGCGCCCCTCGGCCAGTTCCTGCGCGTCGAGATGGAAGACGCGCCTACCAAAGACGGCACACTGCGCGTCTTCGAACGCCTGCGCCACACGCACACGAATGTGGGCATCGTGCTCCAATCGCGCTTGTTCTGCACCAAGGCCGACATCCAACGCCTGGCACCTGGACCTGTGGATGTGCGCCTAGTGAAGGGCATCTATCTCGAGCCGGCGAGCATTGCGCACACCGAAGCGGAGCCCATCCGCGTGGCGTACATCGAATGCTTGGAGCTCTTGTGCCAACGCGGGGCCACGCTCTCGTTGGCCACGCATGATGATGGTTTGGCTGCACGCGCCCTCACCGTGCTTGCGAAACACGCCTACCGGCGCGAGCAGTACGAGTTCCAGACGCTGATGGGTGTGCGCGAGGAACTGTGGTCCAAGTGGAAAGACGCCGGCCATCGTGTACGCGTCTATGTCCCCTTCGGCCCCGAGTGGCGCCCCTACTCGCTACGGCGCATGCGCAAGAACCCGCAGATCGTCGGGCATGTCATGCGCCAGATGTTCCGCCTCTAGCGGCCTAGTTCCAGACGACGCGCCAAGACTTCGGGCAAGCCCACCGTGCGGATCTTCTGCTGCACGGCACGCACGTCATAAGCAACGCGCCTCCAGGTCACGCGTTCGTCTTCCAAGATCGCGTAACAAGCACGCGGATCGCCATCACGCGGTTGGCCCACACTACCTGAGTTCAGCAAAGCCTTGCGCCCGCGCGGCAGCTCGAGCGTGTAGCTGGCCGCACCGGCAGGCAGCTCGTGGAAGTGGAACTGATCATCAATCAGTCCCGGATGGTGCGTGTGACCGCCGATGCACAAGTCAGGAATGCCTGCAAAGACCGAGGCCACCTTCTCGGGATTCAAATAGCCATCCGTGTGCAGCACATACTCGCGCACAGGATCGCGCGGGCTGCCGTGCAGCAACAACCAACGACCTTCGTTGTACATGCGGCGGCCAGGTTGCGCCCACAGATCCTGCAACCAACGCCAGCGCGCGCGCTTGTCCAAGGCGCTCCACCAACTCGGCTCCAAGCGCTCACGCGTCCACTCAATCGCTGCGCGCGCGTTGGGATTGAAGTCCGCTGCTCCGTCAAAAATAGCAGCATCATGATTGCCCAAGATCGAAATCTCGCAGCGCGCGCGCACTGCGTCGATGCACCACTCGGGATCAGGGCCATAGCCCACCACATCGCCAAGGCACGCGATGCGCTGCACTCCTTGACTCTGCAGATCCGCGAAGACTGCTTCCAAGGCCTCGCGGTTTGAGTGCAGATCGGAGATGACCGCGAGACGCATCGCAACCCCAGTCAGCCAGCCGCTAGCTGGGTTAGAGCCACCTCGAGCACACGCTGCGACACGGCTGGCAAGGCGCCTTCCAGCGTGGCACCCGAGGCACGCTTGTGTCCACCACCGCCAAAGCTGCGAGCCAAGAGATTGACATCAAAGGAAGTCTTGCTGCGGGCCGACAACTTGACGGAACCCGACTTCATTTCGCGGAAGTAGAGCACCACTTCCACATCTTCTACCGAGCGCACGATGTCGAGCACTTCATCCGAGTCGACTTCTCCATCGCGCTTGATGGCGGCGGACTCTTCGAACACGGCGATGCGGCCCTCTGCGTGATAGGTCACGCTAGCCAACAGTTGTCCGACAAAGCGCGGATGCGAGGGACTGCGACGCTGGTACAACGCGGAGTGAATGTCGGCGGGCACGACTCCCAAGGCAGTGAGTTCTGCAGCAGTGCGCAACGTCTCGGCATCGGTGTTGCTGTACTTAAACCAACCTGTGTCGGTGACCAAGCACGTGAAGATGCCACGCGCGCTGATGGGATCGAGCGGCACATCCAGCGCCGCGGCAATGCGCCGCACCAACAAGCCCGTGGCCGCAGCCGACATGTCTACAAAGCGTTCCGTCCACCACACATCGCCTTGCGGCACATGATGGTCGACCACCACTTTCTTCGCTTGCGAGGCGCGCACAGCGGACTCCATATCGCCCAAGCGCGACAGCTCGGCGAAGTCCAACGTCACCACCACATCATGCGCGGGCAAATCACCGGACCACGCGCGGTACTTGCAGTCCTTGGCAAGGTAGGCGTAGCGCGGCTCAGGCAGGTCGGGATTCACGACCCACACTTCCTTGCCGCTGAGTTCCAAGATGCGTGCAAGGGCCGCTTGCGCACCCAACACATCTCCATCGGGGCGTTGGTGCCCGCACAACAAAAAGCGCTTCCCGCGGCGCAGCACATCGAGTGCGCGCAGCTTGTCGGGGTCGAGCACCAAGTTCGAGTCGTTCATGCAGAGTGCAACGCCGAGCGTTGTGCCCCCAGTATGGGCCTTAGTCAGGCCCGAACGGTAGCGTTTCTCGTCCCGCGATCCACGAACCGAGTACGGGCCGTGCTCCGCGCAAGACCTCTTCGAGAGCTGCTTCGCCCTGCAACGAGGTGGCGTGGGCCGCACAATCTGCGCGCGCGCCTACGCGCAAGCCCGTCCAGCCAAAGGGCCTGCCCAAGGCTTCTTCAGCAGCATCGCCCAGCATGTCAAGTACCTCTGACGGCGCCACACGCAAGCGATCCAAGGCCAAAGCAGCCTCATGGCGGCAATCCAAACGCTCGTTGCTGGCGGCACTATCCGTACCGAGCACGACGCGCACGCCTTGCGCACGCCAGGCAGCCAAGGGAAAGGGCGCGCGCCCAAACCACGCGTGCGTACCGGGGCAATGCACCACACTGACACCCAAGCGCGCCAGACGAGCTCCATCGCGAGCTGGATCCAGTGCGTTGGCATGCACAAGCGTCGTGCCACGTTGCAAGACGCCCGCGCGGTGCAGGACCTCGAGCGGGCCTTGCCGCGGAGAGGCAGGCAGCAAGTCGCGCAATGGCCCCGTGCCTTCGAGCAGCCACTGCACCTCGGCCTCGGTCTCGGCGCAATGCACCTGCAAGCGAGTGCCTGCGCGTGCGGCCGCGCGCAGCAAGGGTGCAGACACGGTGTGAGGTGCATGCGGAGACAAGGCCCTGCGCCAGCGCCCGTGCTGGCGGACTGCACAACTGGCGCGCAGGCGCGCCAGTTGACCCGCTAGACGCCGCGGATCGCGGCCATCCAACAACTCCACGAACGAAAGCACACGCAGCTGCGTGGGTTGTGCAGTCCACGCAACATCTGCCTGATCCCCGCCATCAATGTCGGCACTGGTGGTGCAGCCACCAGCTAGGAGCGACCGCTCCCCCGCGCGCCATGCTTGGGCGACCTCCGCAGGGCCGCGCGAGCGGCGCGCCGCCACCATTGCCCGTACCCAAGGTGCAAACTCGCGTTCTGAGGTCTGCACACCGGTCAAGTCGAGGTGCGCGTGTGCATTCACAAAGCCGCGCACCAACGCGCAATCGCCCAGGTCTTTCACCTGCAAACCTGTGCTAGCTACGCGATCGGCAGGCCCCAACCAAGCGACGCGCCCGCGCTCCACCACCACGGCTCCACGGTCGTACCAACCATGCGGCCCACGCACCAAGCGCGCACGCAACAGGAAGGCTGAGGGTCTGGATCGCATGGCGCGCGTCAAGAATACCGGACGTCAAGCAAACAGGACGCTGGGTGCTGAACCCAACGTCCTGCAGGTCTTCTACCGCTGGTAGGCGGGGCGCAATTCAGTCCGGCTGCGCCTTGATGCGCAGGTCGGTCACGCCCTTGATCTTGGAGGCCAAGCTACCGGCCACAACCGCCTGCTTGGTGTCAAAGACCACCACGAAGCGAATCATGTTCGGACGCGGCAAGAACGCGTTGAGCGCTTCCGGATGCTCCATCCACACCGTCTCCGAGCCCGGGACGATGGTCGAGGTCGGGCCGGTCAGCACCACCGAGCACGGATCGAGCAGGGTGCCCGTCACCACGGCGCCTTGGAAGCGCACAGCGATGTAGGACTCCGTCTCGCCCACGCCCAAGTCGAAGTTCAGGTTGTTGCCCAGCGCGGTCTCGAAGTCGAGGCCACCGGGCACCGGGTAATCGGCCGCCGGGTTACCGTTGCCATCGAAACGGCCGCGGTAGCTGAACTTGCGCTCGACGCCCGGCGACACCTCGTAGATCACATTCATGTTCCAGCCGTAGTCATCGGCCGCAGTGATCGACGCATCGTCAGCTGTGAACGTGGCTTCGAAGAAGTTGCCGGTCGGCTTCATCCAGCAGGACATGCCCGCGGTGTAGCTGTCGGGCTGGATGCGCGGCGTGGCCCAGTTGCCCACCGACAGGATGTTCTGACCGTTGGTCCCCACGGTGGCTGTGTCGTTGGGCAGGATCTTGCCGAACTCCGCAGCCGCCACGAGGCCCGTCTGGTCTTCCAGGCGCACCAAGCCGGCGCCACCCGCACCACCGCGAGCCAGAAGGCGGTTCACACCACCCGCGCCGCCGCGGACATCGACCACGTTCGTGCCAGCCACCGGCGGAAGGAGCTCGATGTCCTTGGCCTGCATGCGCAAGGCACCACCCGAACCACCACCACCCGGTTGGGCGTGGGTCTTACGGAAGTCGTTGGCGGTATCAGTAGAAGCACTGCCGCCTGTGCCGCCGCGCAAGTTGATCAAGCCATTGACACTCAAGGTGCCACCGCTGACCAATTGCAAAGCACCACCGCCACCGCCGCCGCTGGCGGCCGAGTTGTCGCGGAAGACCTCGTAGCCGATGCCCGGGCCCGAGCAGCTCGGCGGGAAGCCGATCGAGGAGCTCCAGAACATGTCGAGGCCACCACCGCCACCACCCGAGCCACCGCGCAGGTAGCCGAGGTTGTACTCGAGCTTGCGGATGATCGGCGGCGCGGTCGGGGCTTCAAGGCCCACCGTCGCGGCGCTGCCACCCGTAGCAATGGTCGTGGGCAAGGTGCCGCCAGTAATCGTCGCCGGTTGCGCGGCGCCACCGTCGGTAGCGTAGGCACCGCCGCCACCCGGCGAGGCCACCTGCAGCACGCGGCAGCTGTTGCCACCTTCGGCCGAAACGATGACCGCGCCACCCGCTTGGGCACCGCTGGTCACGTTGGCCTCAGGGAAGGCCGAGGGGAAAATCGTGCCGCCCGTACCAGCAGCCAGCGTCGCAATGTTGCCCACGCCGCCGCCCGGACCACCATTGGGGTCAAAATCCACATTAGGGACATCGGTGCCCCCAACGACCACGAGGCCCGGAGCAAACTGAGCCGAGTCATTGCGCGTGGCACCATCGCCACCCGCACCAGCAGCAGGGCCACCTGCGGCGCCGACTTCGCCCAGCGCGGCATCGCTCGCGTGGTCATTAGGCGTACGGCCCGACACGTTGACAATGCCCTGCAATTCCATGTTGCCGCGCGAGAACACGCGCGCCGGCTCGGCACCATCAAAGCGCACCGTGCCGTTGCTCTGCACCACAAAGCGCGAGAACTCGAACGCACCGTTGCGCACCGAGGCCGTCGGCCACGTCGTCTTGTCCGTCGGGCTGAAGCCCGCGGGCAAACGCGCGATGACTTCGTACGCCTGTTGGACGGGCGGGTTCGTCTGCAACCAACCCAGCGGGAAGGTCTCCGTAACCGTGTTGAGGCTCGGCGCCTGGCCCGCACCCACCACCACATCACCGTGACGGCCCGAACCGCCACCGGTTCCGCGCGTCAAGCGACCCGAACCCCACAACGCGCTGCTGCGCACCGCGTCATGCAGGGTCGTGTTGGTGAATTGCTCACCCGTCGCGCTCGGCAGCACAACCGGGTCGAACGAGATGGCCTGCGGAATGAAGAACACCGTCTGCGCATTGGCCAGCTGGTTGCCCGCCAAGTCGATGCAGTTCGCCGGGATGTCGATCAGCACCTTGCGACGACCAGCCGGATCCGGATCCGAACCTGCGCTCGGCATGCCGTTGCTCGGCGTGAACACCGCGCGCGTCGTTAGGTTCGCGGTGTCCAGGTCCACGTCAAACGAACCAGACAGAGCCACGCGGTCAACCGTCGTGCTCAAATCGCCGTCCGTATCCACCGAGGCACGAATGAAGTTCGTCAACGAAGCCGGGTTCATCAGGTCGTTGAAGCTGATGGTGACCGACGACTGCGTGGCCACGTTCTCGGCACCGTTCGCCGGCTGGTTCGTGAGCAGGTCGCCTGTGATCTCGTCGACCACATCGACGACGCTATCCGCGTTCGGCGAGCCCGGGACAAGGTCCACAACGCCCAAGGAAGCGCGCACTTCGCAACGCAGGCGCGTCGCGTTCGAGCGGCCGGCCACGCTGCGGATGAACGGACCTTCGTCATTCAGCTCGGAACCACCAATGGTGATGCGGTAGCTGCGATCCGCCGTCAGGCCGTACACAGGGTTGGCCTGCGCATCGAAGCTGACGTTGGGGCGGAAGACCACCTTCTTGGGGTTGGTGGGATCCACGAAGCGCACGCCGAGCGGAACCGAGCCGGTTCCCACATCGACGATCTGGAAGGTGGCCGCCGACACCGAGGCCGGATCGACGGGCTCGCTGAAGTACACCGCGATGTCCGCGTTGATGGAGGTGTCGCTGATTTGGCAGCTCACTTCCGACGTGGAGAGACCGTTGCCGCAACCAAGCGAGCAGGTCTCGATGTACAAGGAACCGCCAGTGGTGCTGCCGCCGGAGCAGCCAGCGGCCAGCAGGCCGAACAGTGCGGCCAAGGGGGCACTCCAGCTCATCGTGTCGAGGCTGAAGCGGCGGGGTGAGGTGGTCTTTTTGACGGTCGGGCGATCGAAGCTCATGGTCCTACGACTCGATACCTGTGGGCTCTTCACCAGGGGGGCTCTCCCCGCACGGCCCGCGTGTCGCTGCTCCGGGGGGTGGAGCAGGCCGGGGTGGGGGACGGGGCAATCTAGCTTCGCCCCCTGCGAAGTTGCCAGAATTTTCCCCCAACCGTGTGGCTGAGGGCGGGACTTGCGTACGCGACCGGAGAGTTTTGGCTCGCCAGTTGCGGACGCCAGACCCCGTTCGAGGTTACAAACAGCGTGCCGATGCCCAATCCCTCCCCCACAGCCCTCCTGTCCGCCCTCCGGCTTGCTTGGCGCAGCCTCTACTGTGCGATCCCGCTCATGTGGGGCGCGGTTGCGTGCTCAGAAGGCCCCGAAGCGGGCTCGCGCCCCATGGCCGCCCCCGCAGCCGCAGGTGAGGTGTCCCCCGCTGAAGTGGCCTTGGTGCGCGAACTCATCGAGGTCTCGACGCCGCTCAAGGAAACGGTGACCTCGGATGTCACGGACCAGCGCTTCATCCGCCGGCTGGAACTGATCGCGGAGCTGTCCAGCAAAGGCCCGGCCGTAGGCAAGTACGCGCTGGCCGAGCTGCAGCGGCGCACCGAACCGGTCCAAGATGTCGAGTACGCGTTGCTGCGGGTGGCCGCCAAGTGCGATCCGGCGGGTACATCGGACCTGCTGGCAAGTTTGGTGACGGAGTTCGGGCCGTCAATGTTCTTGCGCACCGAGGCCACCCTGCTCTTGGGCGAGGTGAACCCGCAGCGCGCGTTGGAAGTACTCCAGCCGTGGATCGGCAATGCGCGTCCGGGACGCACGCTCCCGCCCCAAGAGTTCCTCGTGAAGGCCTGGGTGGATGCCTGCGATGGCGCGGGGCGTTCCCCGTTGCCGGAATTGTGCAGTGTCAGCACCGACATCCTGTTGGACGGCGCGTCACGAGTGCGCGCCATCAAGGAGCTCGGCCGGCGGCCCGATCCGGCCGGCGAGCGCGCGTTGCGCACCGTGCTGACGGAATCGACCGGTGACGGCTACCTGCGCCGCAAGGCGGCGCAAGCACTGCGCGACACCTTGCCCAAGGAAGGTGCCTGCACTCTGTTCCGCGAGGTGGCCGACCGCGAAGCGGATCCCAACATGTTGCGCTTCCTGATTGACCTGCTCGAACAGCATTGCGAGGAGTGAGCCATGCTCATCGACACGCACGCGCACCTGTTTTGGCGCGACTTTGAAGGTGATTTCAGCGCCGTGTTGGAGCGCGCGCGCGC
>CAIKQM010000134.1 GCA_903829565.1 uncultured Planctomycetota bacterium | reverse complement strand
TCCTGTTGAGCGCCGATCCATTCACGCGCGGCGTTGAGCGTGTCAGCTGCCTTGCGCTCGATGACCGGTGCCGCGCCAGGCACGATCGCACCGAGCTCGTCGTTGTAGACCTGAAAGCCGCGCGCCAAGCCAAAGGCCTCGTCCAGCACCGCAGAGGACACGAAGGCCGCTGTGGTGTAGTTGGCTTCGCGCGCACGCTCGGCCAGCACAGGCGTTTGCGCTGCGAGCGCTGTGCGGCCATTGACGCGCACACCGTGCTCGGGCGGCTCCAAACCTGAAAGGAGCGTGGCATGCGCCGGTAAGGTCCGGGGCACGCTGGTCCTCGCCTGCTCGAAGCGCACACCGCGCGCAGCCAAAGCGTCCAATGTGGGTGTGCGCCCCGCGGCATAGCCATAGCAACCCACACGATCGGCACGCAGCGTGTCGATCGTGACCAACAGCACATTCGGCCGCTGGTGCGAAGGCTCTCGCCCGCAGCCCGTGGCCGCCACAGCAGCGAGCAGTACGATCAACCAGCTACGCATAGGACCACAACAGCCTAGCAGGGTCGGGCGCGTCATTGGCTACCATCTGCGCGCCATGAGCTTGATCGAACCGCGCACTCTCAAGGGGTTCCGTGACTACCTGCCCGAGACCATGATCCCGCGCGAGCGGCTGATGGAGACGGCGCGGCGTGTGTATCGCTCGTTTGGCTATCTGCCGATCGACACTCCGGCCTTGGAGTACGAGGAGATCTTGACCGGCAAGGGCGGCGAGGAGAGCGACAAGCAGCTCTATCGCTTTGAGGATCATGGCGGCCGCCGCGTGGCCTTGCGCTTCGACCTGACTGTGCCCTTGGCGCGCTTCGTGGCGCAGCACCACAACGATCTCGGCCTGCCGTTCAAGCGCTACCACATCGGCACCGTGTGGCGCGGTGAGAACACGCAGCGCGGCCGCTACCGCGAGTTCGTGCAGTGCGACTTTGACACGATCGGCTCCACCAGCGTGGCTGTCGATGTCGAGACCGGACTCGTGATCCACGAGCTGTTGCGCGCCATCGGCTTCGAGCGCTTTGAGATCCGCATCAACGATCGCCGCATGTTGAACGGCGTGCTCGAGCGTGCGGGTCTTGCGGATCGCGCAGTGCCCGTGCTGCGGGCATTAGACAAGCTCGACAAGATTGGCCCGCAGAAGGTGGCGGAAGAGATGGCGGCGACTGCCGGTGCCACGGCCGCGCAAGCGCACGACATCTTGAGCTTGGCGGATGCGCGCGGCTCGAACCGCGACATCTTGGAACGCATGCAGCCGTTGGTTGCCGGTACCGCGCGTGGTGAAGCAGGTTTGACAAGCCTGATGCAGATCCTGTCGGCGATGCAAGCAGCTGGCGTGCCGGAGTCGCGCTTGCGCTTGGACCTGTCGATCGCGCGCGGCCTCGACTACTACACTGGCACGATCTACGAGACGGTGCTCGGCGACTTGCCCGGCATCGGCAGCGTGTGCTCGGGTGGCCGCTATGACGACCTGGCTTCGCTGTACACCAAGGACAAGCTGCCGGGCATCGGTGCCTCGCTGGGCTTGGATCGCCTGCTGGCCGCGATGGAGGAGCTCAAGCTCATCGACGGCCGCCGCGTCAGCGCGCCGCTGTTCCTCGCCTACTTTGATGAAGCGCGCTTGAACGACTACCAGACGCTGGCCATGCGCTTGCGCAGCGCTGGCATCGGTGTCGAGTTCTACCCCGAAGCCAAGAAGCTCGGTGCGCAGCTCAAGTACGCCGATCGGCGCGGCTTCCGTCACGCCCTGATCATCGGTGAGAACGAGTGGCAAGCCGGCAAAGGCCAACTCAAGAACCTCGCCCAGCAAAGCACCACTGAGGTGCCGCTGGGCGAAGGTCTCGTCGAAGCGCTCGCGAAAGCGATCGGTCAGGCCAGCTGAGGGAACTCACTCACGGGCATACGTGCAACGTCAGCGCGTTGCTCAAGTTGAAGCCCGAGCCGCCACCTGCGGGGTTGCGGTACCACGCTTGGAAGTGCCACACGGAACCAGCTGTCAAGCGGCCTGGACCGCTGCCGATGGGTGCCGTGCCAAAGTTCAGTGCGCGCTGCAACACACCGCCCGCACCGCTGTTGGAGGTGGGCAGGCGGTACACAGCACCGTTGACACAGCGCACACCGTTGCCAAACGGCGTGTTGGTCTTGTTGTTGCCGTAGTAGAACAGTCCCACTGTGTTTGCCGGCACATTGGT
>CAIKQM010000133.1 GCA_903829565.1 uncultured Planctomycetota bacterium | reverse complement strand
TGGACAGCTGCCGGTCGATCAGCAGCTGTGGCTCTTCAGCGCCTTCGCCTTGGCGTTCTCGATCAAGGTGCCGCTGATGCCCTTCCACACGTGGTTGCCGGATGCGCACACCGAAGCTCCGACCTCGGGCTCGGTCATCCTGGCTGGTGTGCTGTTGAAGATGGGCACCTATGGCTTGCTGCGCTTCTGCATCGCCATGTTCCCGGGCGCGGCGCTCGTCGCATCCCCGTGGATGATGGCCCTCGGCACGCTCGGCATCGTCTACGGCGCGTTCTTGGCTATGGCACAAACCGACATCAAGCGCCTCGTCGCTTGCTCGTCGGTGAGCCACCTGGGCTATGTGGTCTTGGGCCTCTTCGCCCTGACCGAAGCCGGCGTGCGCGGCGGTGTGCTGCAGATGGTGAACCACGGCTTGTCGACCGGCTTGTTGTTCTTGCTGGTCGGCATGATCTACGAGCGCCGTCACACGCGCGCCTTGGACCAGTACGGTGGCATCGCCGCGGTCATGCCGCTCTACGCGATCTTCTTCGTGTTCGCGGTGCTGTCGAGCGTGGCCCTGCCTGGTCTCAACGGCTTCGTGGGTGAGTACCTCATCCTGCTCGGCACTTTCCAAGCCTCGTCGACCATGGCGGCCATCGCCGTGACCGGTGTGATCTTTGGCGCGGTGTACCTCTTGGTCGCCACGCGCAAGATGCTGTTTGGACCGGTGACCAATGCCGCCAACAAGCACCTGCCGGACCTCAACGCGCGCGAAATCAGCTTGATGCTGCCCGTGGTCGTGTTGTGCGTGTGGATCGGTGTGCAACCGAACTGGTTCATGGACCGCATGTCCGGTTCTCTTGACGACCTGCAAACGCGCTTGACGCGCGCTCGCAGCGAAGCCAAGAGCGCCATGGCGGAACCCGCTACCCTTCCGGCCTTCCTCGCCCCGCAGGAGACCGCCCGATGAACGTCGAGATGATGAAGCAAGTGCTGACCGCCGAGGCGCTCTCGGCCGCAGCACCGTTCCTCGCCCTAACCGTGGGCATCCTGCTGCTCTTGGTGGTCGAGATCCTGCCGGGAACCGCCACGTTGCGGCCGCTGGTCTTCTTGGGCACCCTCGCCGCCGCCTTCGGCTACGCGTGGCAACAGGCCAATGGCCCCGAGTTGCGCGTGTTCGCCGAGACCTATGTGGCGAACTCCACCACCGGCTGGTGGGCCATCCTGTTCGTCATCGCGACGCTGGTGGCTTGGCTGTTCGCACGCAAGTTCTACCGCGAAGAAGCGCGCTTCGAAGGCGAGCACGATGTGCTCTTGCTGTCGGCCGCAGCCGGTATGGTGCTGATGGCCGGTTCGCGCGACCTGCTCGTGTTCTTCGTGGGCCTCGAGCTGCTGTCCGTTCCGCTGTACACCCTCTCGGGCTTCCAGCGCGCCAAGCGCACCTCGATCGAAGCCGGCCTCAAGTACTTCGTGCTCGGTGCCTTCGCCGCGGCGATGTTCTTGTTCGGTGCGGCGCTCGTCTACGCGGGCACGGGCACCTTGACGCTGTCGAGCATGGATGCGGCCGATCTCTCCAAGTCCATCACCATCGCCGGTGGTGCGCTGATCGCTGCGAGCTTGTTCTTCAAGATCAGCGTGTTCCCCTTCCACCTGTGGGTGCCGGACGTCTACCAAGGTGCGCCCGCACCGGTGACGACCTTCATGGCCACAGGCACCAAGGCCGCGGCCTTCGCCTTCTTGTTGCCGATGGCCGTGTTGCTGCCGAGTGATGCAGCGGTCCTCTTGGCCGCGATCGCCGTCGCCACGATGGCGCTCGGCAACTTGGGCGCGTTGGTGCAGACCGACCTCAAGCGTCTGCTCGCCTACTCGGGCATCTCGCACGCGGGCACGATGTTGCTCGCCGTCGCGGCCCAAGTCTCGGGCGGCGCCAGCGCGGCATCCGTCTCGAACGCGATCCTGTACTACATGGCGGCCTATGTGTTCACCGCGGGCGGAGCCTTTGGCCTCGTCACCGCGATGGAAAGCCGCACCGGCGCACCGGTCACCATCGAGTCGCTCAAAGGCCTCGCCCAACGCCAACCGCTGTGGGCCGCGACCTTCGCCCTCTTTGCTCTCTCGCTCGGCGGCATCCCCGCCACGGGCGGCTTCTTGGGCAAGTACCTCGTCTTCTCGACTGCGGTGCAAGCCGACATGATCGGTTGGGCGATCGCGGGTGTGCTGATGTCGGTCGTGGCGTTGGGCTACTACCTGCGCTTGATCGTCGCGATGTACATGCAAGAGCCCGCGAAGGACGCCACGCACGGCGAAGGCAGCCGCCCGTGGGCCAACGCCATGGCGGTGGTGTGTGCGGTCGGTGTGCTGGTGCTAGGCGTGCTGCCTGGCTGGTTCATGGAGCACATGAAGTAACGCGCGCCACACGCACCACACAGCTCTGTCAAATGACGCGGCCCGCTGACGTTCAGCGGGCCGCGTCTCGTTTAGTCCAGTCGCAAGCGCTCAGCGCGCGTACTTGAGCGACAGCACTTCGATCACCTTCTGCGCAGTGCCCGCATCGATGCCGAGCACCTGCTGCAACTGCTCGAGCAGCGCGTCTTCCTTCTCATCCACATCGCCCGAGCTCAACGCGATGTCCGCGCACAGCACGAAGCACTTGGTCTTCAAAGCCGGCGTCGACAGCTCGTGCAACATGCTGCAGGCTTCGCCGATCGTCTTGTGACGACGAATCGCCTTGATGGCGTCTTCGGCCACACGGTTGAAGTCCTTGCCCTTGAACTCGGGCAACGTCGAAGCAAAGCCCGACACCGTCATGACTTCACCCCTATCCAGCGCACCATCGGCAGCGGCCATCATCAGCATCGCTGCCGTCAACAACACATCGTCGGTCGGCTTGCGCGCGGGCGCGACCATGCCCGTGATCTTCGAGAGTAGGCCCATAGTGCGCCAGACTCTACGCGTGCCTGCAAAGCCGGTCTAGTCGACCGGCTCAGTTGGGATCAAATTCGACAGCCCAACCAAAGTGATCGTCGCGCATGCGTTGACCACGCACCAAGCGACCTTCCACCGTGCGCGTCTCGCCGTTCTGCACGATCTCCAAGCGCACACGCAACGCCTCGTCCGTGAAGAACAAGATCCCCGAGTGCGACACATTGTCCGCCGCACCGGTCAAGTTGGTCGTCTCCACCGACATGTGCACCACACCGCGCGTGCGGCGGCGATCATTGCGCCGACGCTCGTCCGTAGAAGTGCCTTGGTCGTCGTGTTCAGGTTGCTCGTGATAGGTCATGGCGCGGTCTGGATCGGGTTCCGGGTGGCCGGATGCGCACCGGCCTAGAACTGCTTTCGACCCCGTCGCGCGGCGAACTGAACAGGCAGGGGCGAATGGGCCCCCATCAGGACCCAGATCAGGGATCGAGGTTGTCCTTCAGCCACTCCATCTCGGCCACCAAGCTCTCGACCTCGTCCTGGCGCAGGCCGCCATCCTTGGGGTTGAGGCCCTTCCCGGACTCCAGACGGCGCTCCAGCATGTTCAAAGCCGCCCGACGGCCTTGGCCATCGGTGTCGCGGTACTTGTCCGCAATGCTCGGATCGCGCACCAACTCGCTCGGCTCGCCCTTGGGGCCTTCGGTAACCCCTTCCTTGGCACCATCTTGCGTCGAGGAATCCGGTGCGCCCAGATCCGCAGCGGTCCGTTCCCCAGCCCCACCCGAGGTCGCGGCCTCCAGCCCACGCCCAGCAGGCACAGCCCCCAACTCGACCGCCGCGCCGCTCTCCGACGAGCCACCTCCCTTTGAGGCAGGTCCCGATCCGGAAATGGTTTCAGGCCCCCCTTGGGAGGCACGCCAAACGAGCACAGCGAGGCCAGCAGCGGCCAACAGGAGCAGGATGTGGGTCAGTTTCATGGTCGGCTAAGAGTGGTAGATGAAGATCGGATTCATTTCTTCCTCCCTTGTGAAAAATCTGCTTTAGGCTTCTCATGGACTCTGTCTAGGCGGGCATGGCATTGGGACTTCCTGAGTTCCTATGCACTCTCGCTCCACACGCCCCCCCACTCACACCCACACTACATCCACGCATGTTGGACGCTTTCCCGTCTGACATGCGCTGCTATCCCTCCCTCAACAGGACAACTCATGGCCTCCCTCAACACCTCGACTCGTGCGATCTGGCAGCGCGCATTCGCTGCCAGTTCGCTCGCGCTGGGTCTCGCTGCTACAGCGAGCGCCCAGGGCTCTGACTCGTGCGCTACGCCGCAGTCCATCGCGGGCTCCGGCTCCTTTGCGTACAACGGCACCCTCGCTGCATCCGGCGCGGACATTGTGCAGTGCTCAACATCGACCGGTGACGTGTGGTTCGCATGGACTGCGCCCACCACGTACTCGGTGACGATTGCGACGTGCGGCAGCGTCGGTGACACGGTGCTCTCCGTGTACGCCGCGAGCAGCTGTCCTGCCGGTGCCGCCATCGCGTGCAGCGATGATGCGTGCGCCACGCAGTCGAGCGTGAACTTCCTCGCCACCGCTGGCACGACCTATGTGATTCAGGTCGCCGCGTACAGCGGCAGCAGCACAGGACCGGGCCTCAGCGGCAACTTGACGATCAGCGCGCCGCCGGCCGTGGGCCCGCAGTTCAAGTTGTTGAACACGGTGGATCTGAACTCCACCTCGCTCGCCACCAACCCCCAGTTCATCGGCAGCAACCCCTCCGCCATCGCGTGGGAGAACGGCGATCTGATCGTCGCCGGCTTCAACGGCGGTACGACAGCAGCCCCCATCGGCTTGGTGCGCGTGTCCAATGTGCTGGGCACTCCGACGATCGGCACACCGTTCGGTGTGATCGCGTCGACGCCGGCTTCGCGAGGCTATTCGGGCATCGCAGCCCAAGGTGGCAAGATTGCTGCAGCGCATGACTTTGGCTCGAACCAAACGAACGCGTGGCGCTTGTACAACACGGACGGCACGCTCGCGTGGTCGAGCACCGAGTCCGGCCGCGGCATGGGCGGTATCGACTTTGACCCGGGCTTCGGCGGTGTCGACGCTGGTGTGGCGTACATCGCACAAGGCAGCGGCCGCAAGCGTTTGGTCAACACCTTGACCGGCGGCGTGACCTACACCAGCGCCACCGGTGCCATCATCAACTTTGCTGTGTCGGTGACCACGG
>CAIKQM010000132.1 GCA_903829565.1 uncultured Planctomycetota bacterium | reverse complement strand
TGTCGTCCACGCTGACTTGCTGTGCGCGTTGGCTGAAAGCCTGCACGAATTCGGTGTAGTGTTCGGCGCGCTTGTCCCATCGGCCTGCGCCCAAGGCTGCTTCCCAGCGCACTCGCGCATCCGGATCATCCAGCGCTTGCAGTACCGCGGCATAGGCTCGCCGGTCCGACATTTTTGACAGCGCCTCGATCGCGCGTGCACGCACGGAGACCTCGGAATCGCTGGCAAGCTTGCACGCAGGCGTCGGCTGTGCATGCAAGCCCAAGGCAAAGGCCGCCTCGGCGCGCACACGCGGTTCGGCATCGCCTGCCGCAACAGTCAGAGCCTCCACCACGCGCGAGGGAGCCTCGTGCCCCGCCAGTCGTCCCAAAGCGCGCACGGCTTGGACGCGCACTTCCGTCGATCCGCGTGTGGCCAAGGCTCCCAGCAAGCCATCGCCATCCACGCGCGCCGCCTCGCAGCGCGCGATGCTCTGCGCTGCCTCCGCAGGCGTTGCCGTGACGAACTGTGCGTACTGGCTCGTGTAGGGCGCGCTCACACACGCCCAACACAGACCCAACAGCACACCCCCGACCAAAGACTTGCGAACGGTTTGATGCATGAGCTGCTCTTACGGTACGGATTGGCGCACAAGTTCACAGTAGGGGCAGGCCGCGCGGCTACAATGCGCCGCTGGCATAGGCACACTCATGGCAATCGCATCCATCCCCGAAGTGCTGGCTGACCTCAAGGCCGGCAAGATGATCATCCTCGTCGATGACCCCGGTCGTGAAAACGAGGGCGATCTGGCCATGCTCGCCGAGTACTGCACGCCCGAAGCCATCAACTTCATGGCACGCGAGGGGCGCGGGTTGATCTGCATGCCGCTCTCGAGCGAGATCTGCGACACCCTCGAGCTGTTGCCGCACGTCCCGACGAACACGAACAAGATGGGCACCGGCTGCACGGTCTCCATTGAAGCCGCCAGCGGTGTGACCACCGGTATCAGCGCCAAGGATCGCGCTCACACCATTCGCGTGGCTGCTGCACCTGGTGCCAAGGCTGCGGATCTTGCACGTCCTGGTCATGTCTTCCCGTTGCGCGCCCGCGAAGGTGGTGTGCTCGTGCGAGGTGGCCAAACCGAAGGCATTGTCGATCTCGCCATGTTGTGTGGCGCACGCCCCGCGGGCGTGATCTGCGAGATCATGAACGACGACGGCACGATGTCGCGCATGGGCGACCTCGAAGCCTTTGCCGCCAAGCATGCGCTGAAAATCTGCACGATTGAAGCCCTGATCGCGTGGCGTCGCCAGCACGAGCGCCTTGTCGAGCCGATCGAGATGGACCTGCCCTTGCCCACGCGCTTTGGCACGTTCCAAGCGCATCTCTTTCGCTCGAAGATCGACGGCAAGGAACACATGGCTTTGTCGGTGGGCTTGAGCGAAGCAGGTCCCGATGGCCCGCGTGCACCTCTCGACGCGACGGTGGCGGTGCGTGTGCACAGCGAATGCTTGACCGGCGATGTCTTCCACTCGCTGCGTTGTGACTGTGGTCCGCAGTTGGATGCGGCCCTCGAGATGCTCGGCAAAGAGCCGCATGGTGTGCTCGTCTACATGCGCCAAGAAGGCCGCGGCATCGGCTTGCAGAACAAACTGAAGGCCTATCGCCTGCAGGACACGGGCCTCGACACAGTCGAAGCCAACGAGAAGCTGGGCTTCCCGGCCGACCTGCGTGAGTACGGTTTGGGTGCCCAGATCCTCCAGTACTTGGGCGTGCGGCGCATGAAGCTGATCACCAACAACCCCAAGAAGATCGCCGGTCTGCACGGCTATGGTTTGGAGGTTGTCGACCAGGTCCCGTTGGCCACCCCGGCCAACGCGATCAACCGCAAGTACCTCGAGACCAAGCGCGACAAGCTGGGGCACAGCCTGCCTAAGCACTTGGGTTGATGGCATAAGCTGTTGCCAATTATAGACTTAGCGGCACGGGAATAGACGCACAAGTCGCGCGTCCAACCGTCCGACATGGAAGTGGTCCGCATGGAAGAGCAAGCGATCGACGACGCCGCGCTGGTGCGCGAGACGCTGGCGGGCCATCAGAGCTCGTTCCAGCTGCTCGTCGAGCGCCATGAAGCGCGCGTGTTCGCGCTGCTGCGCCACTATGTCAAGAATCCTGTCGAGCTCGAGGACTTGGCGCAGGAGACCTTCCTGAAGGCCTTCAAGCGCTTGGACTCCTTCGAAGGCCAAGCGTCGTTCTACACCTGGATCTACCGCATCGCGGTCAACACCGCGCTCGACCACCTCAAGAAGAAGAGTCGCTCGCCGATCGCTTCGACCGATGATCCCGAGGTGCTTGCCGATCCGCAGCAAGTGGACGCGCGCATCTGCGCGCCGCATGCCGCTTTGGAACGCGAGGAGATCGCACGCGCGACCCAAGCCGCGTTGGCCAAGTTGCCCGAGATCTTCCGCACTGTCCTGATCCTGCGTGAGTTCGAGGACATGGCGTACCAAGACATGGCCGATCTGCTCGGGATCTCGATCGGCACCATCGAATCGCGCCTGTACCGCGCGCGTGCGCGCTTCAAGGCTGCGCTGTTGGAACTGCACCCTGAATACGGCGAGTTCGCCGACGACGAGTAAAGCACAGGACGAGTGAGGCACATCATGAACTGCAACGATGCACACACGCTGATCGGTCCGTACTTGGACGGCGAGCTGAGCGAGACGCAGGCCGCGCCGTTGCGCCGGCACCTGTTGGCTTGTGTTGGCTG
>CAIKQM010000131.1 GCA_903829565.1 uncultured Planctomycetota bacterium | reverse complement strand
TTGTGCAGTGTCAGCACCGACATCCTGTTGGACGGCGCGTCACGAGTGCGCGCCATCAAGGAGCTCGGCCGGCGGCCCGATCCGGCCGGTGAGCGCGCGCTGCGCACCGTGCTGACGGAATCGACCGGTGACGGCTACCTGCGCCGCAAGGCGGCTCAGGCGCTGCGCGACACCTTGCCCAAGGAAGGCGCCTGCACTCTGTTCCGCGAGGTGGCCGACCGCGAAGCGGATCCCAACATGTTGCGCTTCCTGATCGACCTGCTCGAACAGCATTGCGAGGAGTGAGCCATGCTCATCGACACGCACGCGCACCTGTTTTGGCGCGATTTTGAAGGCGATTTCAGCGCCGTGTTGGAGCGCGCGCGCGCGGCAGGCGTTGAACACTTGGTGTTGGTGGGCACGGATGTGCGCACCAGCTTGCAGGCCGTCGAGATGGCCGCGCTCCATCCGGAGTTCTCCCCTACCGCAGGTGTGCACCCGCATGACGCCGCGAGCTTTGACGAAGCCGCGCGCGCCACGATTCGCGAGCTGTGCCAGCGCGAGCAAGTGCTCGCCGTAGGCGAAAGCGGGCTCGATTGGTTCAAAGAGTACTCACCGCGTGCAGCGCAACTCGAGGCCTTTGCATGGCATGCGCGCCTGTCAAAGGAACTTGACAAGCCGCTGATCGTGCATTGTCGCGATGCGTTCGACGCTTGCTTCGAAGTGATCGCCGCGACCGGCGTGCAGCGCGGCGTGTTCCATTGCTTCACCGGAGGCCAGCGCGAGGCCGAGCGCGCCGTCGAGCTGGGCTTCCATCTGTCGTTCTCGGGCGTGGTCACCTATCCGAAGAACACGGAGCTGCGTGCCGCCGCCGCCGCTGCACCAGCGGAGCGCATCTTGGTCGAGACGGATTGCCCCTTCTTGCCGCCGCAAAGCGCGCGCGGCCGGCGCAATGAGCCGGCGCTCCTGCGCGAAACGGCCGAATGCCTAGCGCAGCTGCGCGGCAGCACCTTGGCCGAGCTCGCCGCGCTGACAAGCGCCAACGCACGCGCGCTGTTCCGCTTGCCGTCCTGACAAAAGCGCGGGAGCGCCGCTCGTCGCGACGCTCCCGCAAATTCAAGCTGCCTGTACGGCTAACTCACTGGACGGGCGTCCAGATCGTGTTGTCCGTGCCGCCGGCGGTGCCGATGCGCAAACCGCTGGCCATGTCGCCCGCAGTCTGGAAGGCCTCGTCGAAGCCCGGCGTGTTCGTCGTGCCGTTGTAGGGCGTAGCAGCGCGGTTCTGGCACTGGAGGAGGTCACCCTCTTGGTTGATGAAGAACACGCGGTTGCCCGTGCCTTCCACATCCATCGGCCAGGCGTAGCAAGCCCACATGATCTCGCAGTTGTCCGAGTCCGGGAAGTTGGCGGCATCAGCACCACCGTTGGCCGCTTCGCCGACACCCGGGGTCACGCCACCGGCGGTCGCACCGGGCAGCCACAACTGGAAGTAGTAACCCGAACGCGACACAAAGCCGTTCGCGTCGACAGTGCCGAAGGCCGAGGCCAACACGGCCGGGCTCAACTCGTCGGTACCAGCCACACCAGCGGCCGGGGCGCCAGCGTTGCTGGTGCGCATCGGCACGGTGCCCGCCATTTCGGCGAAGTAGCCGTACTCACCGCCGCCGTCGGCGTCGGAGTCAATCGCGCCCGAGCTCTGCAGGGTGGCCTGCGAGGAGCTGATGGAACGCAGTGTGGAGATGGCGGCCGCTTCGTTGGCGGAGAGGCGCGCGCTCATGAGCTTCGGAATGGCGATGGAGGCGATGATGGCAATGATGGCCACAACGATCATCAGCTCGATCAGCGTGAAGCCCGAGTTCTTGCGATTACGAATCATTGTACTGTGTTTGTCCCTTGTCCCTCTTTCCCTCGCGCAGTCCTCAGGGGCTGCCGCGGCGGCCCCTCTTCCCACGTACTAGCCGTGGAAAGCCCGAGGGGCTCACACGGCCTATGTCGTCTGGCCGGGGAGCCCCCCTTGAGCGAATCTGTGCGGAATTCAGCTCGAATCAGCCGCCACCCAGTTTCGAGACCACGTCCAAGATGGGCAGGAACACGGCCAGCACCACGCCGCCCACGATCACGCCCATGGCGGTGATCAAGATCGGCTCGATCATGCTGGTCAGCGACTTCACGGCCGCCTTGACCTGTTGGTCATAGAACTCGGCGATCTTCTCAAGCAGCGTGTCCAGGCTGCCGGTGCGCTCGCCAATGGCGATCATGCGCACCACCATCGGCGGGAAGACCGGCGACTTGGCCAGCGGTTCTGACAACAGGTTGCCCGAGCGCACGCTGTCGCGGCTGTCGAGCACGGCCTTCTCGATCGTCTTGTTGCCCGAGGTCGAGGCCACGATGTCGAGCGTGCCCATGATCGGCACACCTGAGCGCACCAAGGTCGCGAAGGTCTTCGAGAAGCGCGCTAGCGCGAGCTTCTGCATCAGCGGACCAAAGACCGGAGCCTTGAGCACAAAGCGATCCCAAGTGCGCGTACCGGCGTCGGTGCGCTTCCACGACACAAAGCCTGCCGCGAGTGCGGCCACGCCACCAAACCAAATGGCCCAGTTCTCTTTCAGAGATTCCGAAAGCTCGAGCGTGAAGGTCGTGATGCCGGGCAAGTCGGCGTCCATCGATTCATAAACCTGACGGAAACCGGGCACGATGAAGAGCATCAGGAACAACGTGATGCCGATCACAAGGCACAGCGAGATGACCGGGTAGGTCATGGCGGCCTTGATCTCGCGTTTGAGCTGTTCGCTTTCTTCTTGGTACTCGGCCAAGCGCTCCAAGATCGTGTCCATCTGGCCCGACGCTTCGCCGGCGCGCACCATCGAGACATAGAGTTGATCGAAGACTTTGGGGCAGCGTTCCATCGCCGACGAGAGGTCGTTACCGGCGCGCACCTCGGCCACGAGCGTGTCGCAGACCTTCTTCATGCCGGGCGTTTCCGCCTGGTCGGCCAGCACCTCGAGTGATTCCAACAACGCGAGACCCGACCCCACCATGGTCGAGAGCTGTCGCGTAAAAATGACACGCTCCACGGCACTGGCCGTGGCCTTGGGTTGGAACAGCGAACCGCCGCCGAGGCGCGCGGTGCCGCGCGCAAACGAACTGGTTTCGTCGAGCTTCAACACGACGAGGTTCTTGCGGCGCAACTCACCCACGGCTCCGCCACGATCGGTGGCTTCGACCACACCTTCCACGGTCTTGCCGCCGGAGTCTTTTGCTGCGTACTTGTAGGTTGCCATAGATGTCGTGTGCCTTAGTCGTCGAGCGTGGTGTTGAGGACTTCTTGCAGCGAGGTGCGGCCGCGCGCTGCGTTGAGCAAGCCAACGCGCCGCAGGGTCAGCATCCCGCTCTTGATCGCTTGTTTCTTGATGTCGTGTACGTTGGCGCCTTCGACGACCATGCGTCGCACGGCTTCGTCGAGCAGCAAGGTCTCGAGGATCGCGAAGCGGCCTTTGTAGCCCGCGGTGCAGCGTCCACAGCCCTTGTCATCGGGCTGCCACAGCGACACA